>CAYZLS010000075.1:0-464 GCA_964479355.1 uncultured Wenzhouxiangellaceae bacterium
TATCTCCGGAATAGGCAAAACTGAGTCCGTTCCATTCTAGCTTGTAGCTTACCGCCCCGTCTATAGCGTGGATAGCTGGGAGCGGTATGTCCCTACCACCTCTGGGAAGTCCGCGATATCCGCGACATCAGGCCAATTAGATGAGTTTACGCACGAAGATTTACCTTTTTAACAGACAGCCGGACAGATAGTTGGACAGACCAACAACCGTTGCAGCCCTGTCTTTTCGCTGTTTTAAGTCCTCAATCCTCGACTGAATCTTTACATCCCCTGCCAGTCGGCTTGCCAGTTGGTGGATTGATGATGGTTTAGATTTTGCGGTACTGTAATTTTGTTTGTAAGCGTCTGTTAAGGTCATTCCATGGGAGTTGCCGCGCCCGACCACATCCTGACAGAATCCTTCCTGCCGATTTGTGAGTGCCATGATGTTTCGCCTCCCGCGATTTGCCTATCTATGATAGTTG
>CAYZLS010000075.1:474-1850 GCA_964479355.1 uncultured Wenzhouxiangellaceae bacterium
CGACCGCCGTTTCAAGCCATTATTTGTCGAATTACGGAGCGCGTTGCCCTAAACTGACAGGTGGAGTTCATGGCGTCCGATCCCTTGGGGTTTTTGTAATCACTTACTGCTTTCTAGACGAAAACCACAAGGGTCAGCACTGATATGAGCGATCTGTATGGTGTAGGGATCAATGTAGGTGAAAGAAAAGCCCCATGAAAATGAGGCTTTGTTATCAACGTCTTACAGCTAATATTGGTGGAGGCGGCGGGAATCGAACCCGCGTCCGCAAGTGATTCGCCTTCGGCTCTACATGCTTATCCGCCTATTAGTTTAATTGGCAGGCTACCCGGTCGGCAGGGAAAACCAGCAACGAGCCTGGATAAGTTTTAACGGCTCCACACCAGGCGTGCTTCACCGCGGTCCTGTGTTGGGTGACCTCCGGGCTCCGACGCGCACAGGCATGCTTCGGGCGGAGGGCGCTATGCAGGTTATTAAGCTGCTAGTGCGTAGTTTTCGTCATTGGCAACTAAAAGTTTTGCAGTCAGTTTAACGAGTTAATTGCAGCTCGGCATGCACCTCGGGTTGCACGACCCACGTCGAAGCCAGGTCGCCCCCAGTACTTTACTATCATCCCCATTTTAACGATTTCCGGATGGACTTGCCATGCTTGGAAGAACGACCTGGATAAGTGTAATTTCAATGCGCGAAATAATAGCTGGATTTGGTCACGTATGGTAAACTCCAAACACTTGATGGTACGGATGCCACAAGCAGTACTTATATAGGATTGGTTCGTCTGAACCCAGCACCTATTCGAATGCAGTTATCAACATACCTACCGGTGGTGGGGGTGATGTGGTTCCTCCATTTGTTGACGCAGCCCCCCGGGAGGTCACCGGGGGGGATCAGGTGATCCTGACGGTGGCGGTGGCGAACCAGAGGATCCTGCGGGTGGCGGTTGTTTCCTGGGCAGCGGCTGCAGCGGCGGTGGCGGCTCCGGTTCGGGTGCAGGAACGTCGGTCTGGATCGAGGTAAGACCGCAGGTACCGGTGCCTGCTGGAGGATAGTACGTTCACACTAACTTCCAGAGTAGTGCCCATTTTTTAGGTGCTGTTTAACCATGCTTGAGAATCCGAGCTTTTTGGCGCTGCCAATCCCGGGCTTTTTGGTCGGCACGTTTGTCGTGTTGTCGTTTGCCTTTGGCAATCCCGATTTCCACTTTTACCTTGCCTCTGGACCAATATAATGCGGTAGGTACGGCGGTGAAGTTCTTGCGCTCAACCAACGCGGTTACCCGGTTTATTTCACGCCGGTGCAACAACAATCTACGGGTTCTCACAGGATCAGGTTTAGTATGTGTAGAGGCCGTCGGTAACGGGTCGATGCGGCAACCA
>CAYZLS010000075.1:1860-3201 GCA_964479355.1 uncultured Wenzhouxiangellaceae bacterium
TATATAACTGTCGCCAAACTGCAAACGCCCGGCACGTAGAGACTTTACTTCCCAGCCCAGTAGTTCCACACCGGCCTCCAGCCGCTCTTCAATACGGTATTCGAAGCGAGTTCGTTTATTGACGGCAATCTTGTTGCTGCTTTTTTTGTTTTTACTCCCCATCCTTGTGCTCGTTCCTGCCAATTATTATGTCGCGTTGTGTTAAAGCCCGTTGGACTTGACTGATTGTAGCCTACGCTAACGGGGCTAGAGAACCATTTGTAATTGTAAAGCAGTGCGTTGCCCCTCAAAATGCCTTTCTGATTCAGTCTTTACCCAGGGTATTCATGAAAATCGAACGTTCAGCACTGGTGATGCACAGCGCCGTCGAAATGTACCAACTGGTTGAGGATGTTCGGTCCTACCCACAGTTTCTCAGTTGGTGTACAGCAGCCACCATATTTGAGCAAACAGACAACCAGCAAAAGGCGGGCCTGTCGGTTTCAATTACCGGCATCAAACAGCAATTTACAACCAGCAATACCCTGTGGGAAGGCCAGCGGGTTGAAATACAGTTGCTTGAAGGACCGTTCAAAAACCTGCAAGGGGAGTGGTCTTTTACCCAACTGGGTAATGATGGTTGTAAAATAAGTCTTAAACTGGATTTTGAAATGGCTGGCGACCTGTTATCGACACTGTTTGGAAAAAGCTTTGGGTTAGTAGCTGACCGTCTTGTCGAAGATTTTTGTAAACGTGCTGTAGAGGTATATGACTAAAAATAAAGCAGAACAAATCCGAGTTGAGGTTGTCTTGCTGTTGCCGACTCAGCAAGAAGTCATTTCTGTGGTGCTCACAAGCGGTTCAACCCTGGCCGATGCGATAGATCAATCCGGTATCCTTGGCAAGTTTGATAATTTCTGTCTGGATCCGGAAAGCGTGGGTATTTTTGGTTCGCTCACCGATATCAAGCAGCGTTTGCACGATGGTGACCGGGTCGAGATTTACCGACCACTGATTGCCGACCCTAAAGAAAACAGGCGTCGCAGGGCATCACGGCCCATCATTTAAGGGCCGGTCCACGGGTGCCGTGATTCCGACTATATCCAGCACTTCCTCTATGCCACTGAGTACAGCTCGGGCCTCATCGTAGGTGCCGTAGAGACCGAAGCGGACCTGGTGGCGGGTACCAAGACCCGGAACAATATATTCTGCCAGTTGTGCCACAAATCCTTTGGATTTTATTTTTTGGGTGAATGCCAGCGCTTCATCACGGGTGTTAAACGCTCCCAGTTGCAGTGTCCAGTTGATGACGCCATCGTCTGAGACCAACTCGCTTGCACGCACGGTTGCGACATCATCCAG
>CAYZLS010000075.1:3211-7974 GCA_964479355.1 uncultured Wenzhouxiangellaceae bacterium
CAGAGTGGCAACAGTCGCCTTGGTTCCTTCCAGAGCCTTGATATCGCCACCCGTCGAGTCGCCAATACCATCGGTAGATATCAATAAGTCATCCTTGAAAGCCAGGGTGATTAAACGTCGCACAGGCTCGTTACCACGGCGACTCAATAAGGAAATGTAATCCCAACGATCCTGATGGAAGGGGTCATGTATGGCGGGCGTTCCTAACAAAAACGCCACCTGTTTCTTGCTCATTCCAAGCATGACCTGGTCAAGATCATCTTGAATGTGGGCATTTCCCTGCTGTACATTCTGTTTATAAATAAGGTTGCAACCCGTATTGATTACGAGTGTAGACAGCAGAGCGGATATCAGGCATCGGGTCATGTAGTTCCTTTGACGTAAACTGATACTAAAGATCAAGGCGGTGAATGATACAATAGTCGAGAGCCCTGACAAACAGGGTGAATGAATTTTTTGCAACAATAGGAATGTTCAGTGAATAGCGGAGATCTGCGTAAAGTTGGTTTGAAAGTCACTCAGCCGAGAAGGCGTTTGCTTAAATTGCTCGAAGATGCGGGTAGCAAGCACATGACAGCTGACGATATCTATCGTGAGTTAATTAAGGCGGATGAGGATATTGGCCTGGCGACGATTTATCGTGTCCTAAGCCAGTTTGAGGCTGCTGGTCTGGTCGTCAAGCATAATTTTGAGGGTGGACAGGCATACTATGAGTTGGATTCAGGCAGTCATCATGACCACATGTTCTGTGTCGAAACGGGTAAAGTCATTGAATTTTCCAATGACGAAATTGAATACTTGCAGGCAAAAATCGCAACTGAACATGGTTATGAAATAGTGGACCATAGCCTGGTTATTTATGTCCGACCGGGGTAGTACCAGCTGATTTACCGTTCGGGGTTAGCTTCAGTAAGCAGTTCGACTGCATGAGCGCGGCTCTGCGCGGAAATTCGACCACTTAACATCCGGGCAATTTCATCAACCCTGCCTGCCTTATCCAACACGCTGGTAGCGACTCGCGTGGAATTGAGTGCAGAGGCTTTGCTGACCTGGAATTGATGGGTCGCACAAACGGCCACTTGTGCCAGATGGGTCACACACAATGCCTGGCCCTTGTCAGCCAGGCTTTGTAACAGCTGACCGACCGCTATAGCAGTATCCCCGCCGATCCCTGCATCCACCTCATCGAAAATCTGCGTGATAGCTTCGCTTGTTTTGGCCGCAGCCACTTTGATGGCGAGACTGATTCGGGATAGTTCACCACCGGATGCAATTTTTTGTAATGGGCCGGGTGGTGAACCTTTGTTGGTGCTGATATTGATCTGCACTTCATTATCTCCGCGTTGAGAGGGTGTAGCCTGCGGGTTGAAGTCAACGGCCAGCTCAAACGTTCCGCTGGTCATGCCCAACTCGGCCATCAACACAGTGACTTCGCCCGATAACTCAAGCGCCTTTACCCGGCGTTTCTGATGTAGTTTTTGTGCAGCTTTACGATAGCCATTAAGACGCTTTGCTAATTCAATTGCCAGTTCTTTGAGACTCTGACCGGAATCCATGGCACGCTCAATGCGTTTACTTAGGGCGTCCCTGACAGACTCAAGTTCCCCCATGGGGACCCGGTGCTTGCGGGCCAGATCATTCAGCCAGCTGAGTTCGTTTGCCGTGCTTTCAAAGCGGGCTGGGTTAAGGTCTACCCGATCGCGGGCAAGGCGCAACGACTCGCCCGCCTCAGCGCAATTAACGGCAGCTTCCTGCAGCATCTGGCAGGCAGCACCAATATCACTATCCAGGGGAATGAATTGTTGTAACTGCCCCAGTGCGGAGTTGATATCAGCGTTAATACCAGCGTTGGCGGATGTAGTTTCGGGCTCCAGTAATTCTATGCCGGTCGTTAATGACTCCTGCAAAGCACCGCCCGCTGCCAGACGGTCGTGCATATTGTGCAGTGCATTGATAGCCTCGGCACTCAGCTCGCATTGACGCAGTTCGGACAATTGGAAATTAAGAAATTCTAGCTCAGTTGGGGCAACGGCTACACCTTGCTCCAGAGTTTTGATTTTTTCTTCTGTTTTCCGCCAACCGAGATAGGCTGACTTAACAGCAAGTAAGTCTTTTTCATAGTCGCCAAAGCCATCCAGTAACCGGAATTGTTCAGCGGATTTGGTCAGCCGCAAATGCTCATTCTGACCATGAATTTCCACCAGTAGCTGGCCCAGGGTTTGTATCTGTACGCGGGTGACCGGCGAGCCGTTGATAAAAGCCCGTGAGCGGCCATTGCTGCTGATGGTACGCCGTAACAGGCACAAATCACCATTGGATAGCTCTGAATTGTGTAGCCAGGCAAGTGCTTCGGTATTGTGTAAAACCGAAAACTCAGCACTCAATTCTGCCCGTTCCTCACCCGGTGGCACCCAGGCGGCATCTGATCGAGCGCCTAATAACAGGCCCAGTGCATCAACCAAAATCGACTTACCGGCGCCAGTTTCACCCGTGATAGCAGTAAAGCCAGCCTGGAATTCAAGCTCCAGCATGGGCACGATGGCAAAATTCCGGATATGGAGTTGGGTTAACACGACCCTAGTATCGCCGCTTGAATCGCTGTTGCCAATCCCCATATCAGGGCATGGGTGTATACGCCGGGAAAATGGACACCCGCAGGTACTCCCGCAACCGAGGAGCAAAGGTAGTGGCTACAAAAAAAAGTGATAAGAAACATCCCCCTGAACAGACTGGTGAAGATGCACCGCACACACCAGAAGCACCGGTAAGTGAGGTAGAAGAAGAAGTTGCTGAAGTTGATCCCATCAGTGAACTGGAAACCGCACTGGCTACAGCACAAGCGGAAGCTGTTGCAAGTAAGGAAGCCATGTTAAGGATGCAGGCTGACGTGGAGAATATACGCAAGCGGCTGATACGTGAGCATGAAAAATCCCGGCGATTGACCCTGGAGCGATTTATAAACGACTTGTTACCCGTACGAGATAGTCTTGAGCGGGGTTTGGCCGCGGCAGGCCAGACAACGACTGTTGAAGCGCTTAAAGAGGGTAAGCAGTTGATTATGAAAATGTTGACCAAGGTCATGGGAGATCATGGATTGCAGACCATTGATCCGGGTGGTGAGCCTTTTGATCCACAGTTGCATGAAGCTGTAACGATGTTGCCTTCGCAAGATCACGATGAAAATACAGTCATTGATGTATTGGAGAAGGGTTACCGCTTGCATGATCGCCTAATCCGGCCGGCCAAGGTTGTGGTTTCGCGCAAACCTGATTGAAAACAGGGGGCCAGACCCCATGTTTGAAGCATTCACTAATTGAGTAATATTTGGAGAACATCAATGGGAAAGATCATAGGTATCGATCTGGGTACCACCAATAGCTGCGTGGCAGTTATGGAAGGTGGAGAACCCCGTGTCATCGAAAATGCTGAGGGTGACCGTACTACACCATCCATCGTTGCATTTACCAAGGACGGTGAAGTCCTGGTCGGCCAACCGGCCAAACGTCAGGCAGTTACCAACCCTGTCAACACGCTATTTGCAATCAAGCGCCTGATTGGACGAAAGTTTGCTGAAGACGTGGTGCAAAAAGACCATGAACTCGTACCTTACACCATTGTTAAGGCCGAAAATGGCGATGCGTGGGTGGAAGCAGGTGGCAAGAAAATAGCACCACCGGAAATATCTGCACGGGTGTTAATGAAAATGAAAAAAACCGCTGAAGACTACTTCGGCGAGGAAGTTACCGAGGCCGTCATTACCGTGCCGGCATACTTCAATAACAACCAGCGGCAGGCCACTGAAGATGCCGGCAAGATAGCCGGGCTGAAAGTGCGCCGGGTCATATCTGAGCCTACGGCGGCAGCATTGGCTTTTGGCGTCGACAAAAAAGGCGGAGAGCGTAAGGTCGCAGTATATGACCTGGGTGGTGGCACTTTTGATGTTTCTATCATTGAAATTGCAGACGTTGACGGCGAGCACCAGATCGAAGTGTTGTCTACTTCAGGCGATACTTTCCTGGGTGGGGAAGATTTTGACAAACGCGTTATCGATTACTTGGTTTCGGCATTCAAGAAAGAGCAGGGTGTTGATCTGCTTAATGACCCACTAGCTCTGCAACGCCTGAAAGAAGGTGCCGAACGCGCCAAGATTGAATTATCAACAACCGAACAGACAGAGATCAATCTGCCTTACATCACCGCTGATGCCAGCGGACCCAAGCATTTGAATATCAAACTGACCCGCGCCAAGCTGGAATCACTGGTTGAAGACCTGGTCAAGAAGACGATTGGGCCCTGCCGCACAGCACTGGATGATGCCGGTCTGAAAATTAATGAAATTGAGGACGTGATCCTGGTGGGTGGTCAGACCCGTATGCCGCTGGTGCAAAAAGCGGTTACTGAATTGTTCGGTCAAGCTCCACGTCGGGACGTTAACCCCGATGAGGCCGTAGCGCTGGGCGCTGCTGTCCAGGGTGGCGTGTTGTCCGGTGAGGTCACCGATGTGCTGCTGCTTGATGTCACACCCTTATCGTTGGGCATCGAAACGTTAGGCGGTGTAATGACCAAGCTGATCGAGAAAAACACTACAATTCCGACTAAGGCTGCGCAGATTTTCTCTACGGCTGAAGACAACCAGACAGCGGTAACAGTGCATGTGCTGCAAGGTGAGCGGGAAATGGCCAGCGGGAATAAATCCCTGGCTCGTTTCGACCTGGCCGGCATCGCCCCGGCAATGCGCGGAATGCCACAGATTGAGGTGACTT
>CAYZLS010000076.1:0-7942 GCA_964479355.1 uncultured Wenzhouxiangellaceae bacterium
AATTGACAGGAAATAACTCCTAAGCGGCCTGTCCTAAATTTGGGGTACAGCTCTGGCTTCCATTGCTCTTGCTGCGGTTTCTTGGTCGTCGGTGCGTAAAATGGCGCTGGCTTTTACCAGCCGAGTTGCTCAACAAATGATTCTGGTGTCATATCAACCTCAATGCCTTATTCCTGTATATTTGAAAGTGATTCGGTGTGTCCGTCAACACTCATGACTGCGCCGGATATGCTTTTACCCAGATCGGAGGCCAGAAACAGGGCCATATTGGCTACATCCTGGGCGCTGACAAAACGTCGCAATGAGGTTTGCCGAGCGTAGGCAGAGCGGATCTGGTTGCTAGTCATACTCCGTTCGCATGCGTCCTTTGCGATAACCCGTTCGATACGTTCACCCTCGACACTAGCCGGACAGATGACGTTGGCCCTGATCCCATCGGGCCCGAGTTCCATCGCCAGAGTTTTGGTCAGCCCGATAACGGCCCATTTGGATGCGACGTAAGCTGCGCGATTGGGGCAGCCAAGCAAACCGGCGCTCGAAGAGATATTGATGATGGAGCCGGCGGTAGATTTTTTGAGCAGTGGAATCGCCCGTCTTGCACAATAAAACTGCCCATTCAAATTAACTGCAATCGTGCGTTCCCAATCATCTGGCTCAATGGCTTCCACAGCCACCGTCGGGCCTGATATCCCGGCATTGTTGACCAGCACATCGAGGTGGCTGTAGCGTTCTTCCAGTTCATCAAACAGGCTATCGACCATGGCGAGGTCCGCGACATCAGCTAGGCTGGCGCTGGCGCTGGCGTTGGGGTTGGCATTTTGAAATTCATTGATGACCGCAGGATTGATGTCGCACACATGTACACGGCAGTCATGCGCTAAAAATGTCTCTGCGATGCTGCGGCCTATACCACCGGCACCGGCTGTTACCAACACGTTGCAGCCGGGCTTTATGGCATTCAGCAGGCTTTTTTTCATACACACATGCCTTGGTTAAATGTTCGGGCTAAGGGAATGTTGTGGTTCACGATTGGGTATGTTACAACTATCGACCGGGGAGTCATATATTCTCTTGGTTACAACTCCGTACATCGCTTACCATGCACGTGAATTACTCAGCGTCATACGCTGACTTCAAGACAGTGTGTGAGAAATATAGTATGGCCGATACCAACACAGCACCAACCATCACAATCGGGCCCCGGGTTAGAAAATCGCCTTATTTTGAGGCCACGCTGCGCTATGGGGCCAGATCCTTTACGGTTTACAACCACACTTATATGCCGACGGGTTATTCTAGCCTGGTTGATGAGTACTGGAGCCTGGTTAATGACGTTACTTTATGGGATGTCAGCTGTCAGCGGCAGATCGAAATCAATGGACCGGACGCGTTCCGGTTTATCCAGTGGCTAACCCCAAGAGATTTATCAAACTGCACCACTGGGCAGTGTCTCTACGTATTAATCATCGACGAACATGGCGGCATCATTAATGATGCCGTTCTGTTGGTACTCGGCCCGCAACAGTTTTGGCTGTCCCCGGGTGATGGTGATGTGCTGTTGTGGGCCACGGGGGTTGCCATTAACAGCGGCATGGATGTCAGGGTGTTTGAACCGGACGTTTCACCCTTGCAATTGCAGGGGCCAAAGTCACCACAAGTAGCACAAGCCCTGTTTGGCGACTGGATCCTGGGATTGAGATATTACCGGGCGCAGGAAACGACGCTCGATGGTATCCCCTTGGTAATCTCGCGCACTGGCTGGAGTGGGGAGTTGGGTTTTGAGCTTTACCTGCGGGACTCTCAGCACGGTGAAGCACTGTGGGAGAAAGTGATGGCTGCAGGGCTGGCTTTTAAGATCGCGCCGATTGCCCCGAATCTGATTCGCAGCATTGAAGGTGCTTTGCTGTCACACGGCTCTGATATCACGCTGGCAGACAACCCCTACACCCTAGGTCTAGATCGGCTCGTGAGCCTTGATAAAGCCGGTGGCTTCATCGGCCAGCAGGCGCTCAGGCAAATCAATGCAGATGGAGTTAAATGCCGCCTTGTAGGGATTGAACTCAAGGGCCCACCATTAAGCGAATCCAACGCCGAGCCCTGGCCGATCTCGGTTGACGGCGAGCCGGTCGGCCGGGTCACCCGCTGCGTTTATTCACCGCGTCTGGACAGAAATATTGGTTTTGCGAATGTGCTGGTTGGGCAGGCCGATACCGGTTCCCGGTTGCTGGTCATCACACCCATGGGCGAGGTTGAGGCCGGGGTTGTTGACACACCATGGATACCCGCAGAAAAGTCATACACGCCTGGGTGAAATATGCGGGCTAGAGCCTTTTGAGCTTGTGCATGATATCTGTACGTGCTGATAACAGGATTGAATCCCTATCCAAAGAGTCGAGAATTTCTCTGATGGTATCTTTGGGTCCTGCGTTGCCCCAGGATTTACCCTGTGCAAACTAGGATTCAGCAGCATTGCCGGTGACGTAAGTTGCATACCAGGCAAGCGTTCCCTGGGCCCCTGCGGTCAGAGCGGCTGACATCCCGGCACTCATGGTTTTCATGGCCGCTGAAACCAGATTTACGCCCCAGTAGGCCCCCATTAAAAGTAAAGGTTGCGCGGAAATGGTTAACAGCAGTTTACTGGCCTCACGCTTGGAAAGGCTGAATCCATAAACATTCCCAAGATGGATCACCATCGCAACATCGGTACCCGCTGCGGCCAGCAGGTCGGCTATCGGAACCGGATTAAGCGCAACCACAAGACCCTTGGCAAGGCAATAATTTCTGATTATTTTTCAGTGACGAGCTGGCGGGCAAGTACAATTTTGCCGGTGATCTGTTCGTCAAGTTCCGAGGTAAACAGGGCTGCGTTGAGTGCAGCCAGGGTTTTACCTTCCTTTCCCAAAATCTGCCACAGGCGTGATCGAAGTTTGGAAATATCTTGCTTACGCGGGCGTCTGCCGGGATGTTCATTACCGGCTTCACCTATGTGAATAACAGTTTCCGGGCACGGATCGGCGCTGGTTGGGAGGATGTTTTCAGGCTCGAGAAATTCCGCGCAACGCTGCTGCAAGTGTGCCAATAACGAACGTAACTCATTTTCGCTGTAGCGATCGGATTTATTCAATACCAACAGCAGCGAATAAGATAGCTGTAGCCATAATGGTGCCGTGGCCATTCTTTGCCAGACCGACAATGCAGTATCAGTGGCCAGTAACAACAGGAACATTGTCAGTACGGCCACCAACAGCAACGCTATGAACAGCAGTAATCGAATGCGTATTCCAATACTCCTACGGCTTTATTTTAACATTTATGTACAGGAAGTACGGTATGTCGCGGGCGCATGGATGCGCACGGCTGCGGGGATGCAGGAGGTAGAGCAACGCAGGAGCAGTCGCCGAGGAGCGACCATGTACACCCTGCGCGACGGCGCAGCGCCACCGGCATTGTTGGGCCTTGTCCTCTTTTGTATGGACATCACCAACCATTCAAATTAGCTAGTATTACCCTGTACTGTAGTTTTAGTAGCACACCCGGTCGCCACTCCCCGCATCCTCCTGTGGTGACCGGTTTTGCTTTTCTGGGGTTCCTACTTCAAACTTAACGCAGTGAGTACCATGCCTGAAGATGCACTCGCCCGATTATGGGCACGTTGCAAGCAAGAGCCTTATCCAGCCTTGCTCGGGATCGAAGTGCTGGATATTCAGCCGGGCTACGCCCGGGTTGCCATGCAGTTTAAACCTGAATTACAAAATATTTTCGGAATGTTGCATGGCGGTGCGTTATTTTCACTTCTTGATGAGGCTTTTCAACTTGCCTGTAATGCCCGTGGTAAAGTCGCAGTGGCCCAACAGGTTAGCACCTGTTTTCTCGCAGCAGCGCGTCCCGATACCCGGCTAATTGCAGAGGCCCGGGAGATGAACTCAACCCGAAAAACAGCGCTTTATGATATACGTGTGTTTGAGGAAACCGAGGGTCATGAAAAGGGTCGTCTGCTGGCCTCGGCTCAGGCGATGGCATACCGAAAGGGTGGCAGCTTACCATTTGACGAAAAAGGTGAAATTACTGCCCCGCAGTCTGCGACTTGATAGTCCTGTAAAATACCGTTTTTCGCAATGATTCCCTAGGGCCTGTTAATACTTACCAGGCCCTAAGTAAGCAGGAGAACAGTATGGCTGGAGTTGCAGGACGGATAGCGTTGGTAACGGGCGCAGGTCGCGGGATCGGTCTCGCAGTTGCCGGGCTCTTGGCACAGCGGGGTGCGCGAGTGATGGGCGTCGCCCGCAGCGAGCAGGAGTTGGCAGCCACCGGCCTAGAATACACGGTAGCGGACCTGGCAATAGCCGAGGGCTGCCAACTGGCAGTTAAAGAGGCTGAGGATCGACTTGGGCCGATTGAAATTTTCATCTGTAACCATGGTATTGGTTCGGCTCATGAACGGGTGCTCTGGGAGCAGGATACCGCGTTGTGGAACGAGACGATGCAGACCAACCTGGATGGGCCGTTTCAGCTCTCACGCCTGGTGTTGCAAGGTATGGTTAAGCGGTGTTATGGGCGCCTAGTTTACACTGCCTCGACCGCAGCTCAATTTGCGGAGCATGCTGGTAGTGCTTACAGCGTCTCCAAACACGGCTTGCTGGGGTTGATGCGCTCAGTGGCGCAGGATGGTGGTGCCTACAATGTGACTTCCAATGCTGTATTGCCCGGCTGGGTGCGTACCGCAATGGCCGAACGCTCGGCCATTGCGGAGGCTGAGGAGCGTGGCATCACAAGCGAGCAGGTGTGGCAGGAGCGTTCCGCCCTGTACCCGCCGGGCCGTGTCGCTACTGCTCAAGAAGTGGCTGAAATGATCGCCTTTTTGGCCTCCGAGGAGTCTAGTGGTGTCAGTGGCCAGGCAATCACCGTAGCGCTCGGCGGTATGGCTTAAATTCAATACAGTATTTAACCAGGCAAGAACTTGAGTCCGGTTTGGATGAGATTCGCAGATCCCCGCAAGAAAAAGGTTGTTTGCATCTGATTGTGCGTAGACCTGCGGTCAAGCAAAGAGAAGTGCTGGATGAAGGCTGGCTCGATCTTACTAATGGCCTGGTTGGAGATAATTGGTTTACGCGCGGCAGCAGAAAAACAGTCGATGGAGCGGCAGACCCACTAATGCAGCTCAACATCATGAATTCGCGTGTCATAGCCCTGGTCGCACAACATGCACAGCGTTGGACTTTAGGCGGGGATCAGCTATATATTGATCTAGATCTGAGCGCTGAAAACCTGCCCTTTGGCACATTACTTACAGTCGGCTCAGCCATTATTGAAGTGACACCAGCTCCACATACCGGGTGTAAAAAGTTTGCAGAGAGATTCGGCCTGGAAGCAATGAAATTCGTAAATTCAGGGCTTGGAAAGCAGCTTAATTTTCGAGGCATCAATGCCAGAGTTGTACAAGCAGGCAAGATTCGGGTTCACGACATGGTTACAAAGCAGGGTTAGCCCGCATATTTTACCAGTCGATACCGGGGAAATGTTCGGGCTACAGAAGATTTTCTAGGAGCGTTCGCATTTCCTCAGGAATGGGTATGACAGCGTGGTTGTCCAGATCCATAAAAACTTTGGTGATTTGCGCCGAAAAGCAAAGTTTAGAATCCTGCTTGCGGCGGATTTTGTAACGAAATGTAGCAGAGCTGATACCAATCTTCTCAATTGCCAGTTGTACGAGGGCAATGTCTCCGTAACGTAGCGATGCCGAAAACTCTGAATTGATGGCAACCGTCGGGAAGCCACGACGATGATCATTGATAAGTTGGGGGTAAGAGACGCTGGCTGCATCGTCGAAAAAATCTTCAAATGCTTTGTGACACAGATGGAAGAACTGGGGGTAGTAAACGATCCCTGCGCCATCAACGTCATCAAACCGTATCTTTAATAAACTTGTGAACGCCATGAATTACTTCCTGCAGCCATTGAATAGCGTCCAAGTGTGCGATAGGTGCATCAATGGGTCAAATTACTCAGGTCGGGTTGGTGTGCCTATTCAGGGATGGTGATCAATCACATCTGACCTCTGCACCTTGACGTCGGTACCACCACCAGGTTGCAAGCATACAGCTTATGTAAAACCCACTAAATACCGTCATGGCAAGGTGGAGTGAGCCTGTGGTTTGAATGGAAGTGCCGACAAATGCCGGGATGAAGAACAAACCCAGGGCGGCGATTGCGCCGGTAAATCCTAGTGCGACCGATGCTTCAACATCACCTGCAGTGATCGCTGCGTTCTGGGCTGATTGATCTTTTCCTCTGGCCGTTCGTTCATGCAGTTTGCGGAACACGGCTGGCACGACATGGAACACCGAGCCATTACCGATGCCGGCAGTTAAGAACAACAGCATGAAGGCCATGAAAAACCCCGAAACATCAGTGTTGCCAGACTCTGCAGGCAGGGTCAACAGCGCCCAGACGCCGGCCAGGAACATGACACCAAAGCTCCAGAACGTGACCCTGGCACCGCCAATTCGATCGGACATCCAGCCCCCGATGGGACGGACAAGAGCGCCTGCCAACGGCCCGATAAATGCCCATTTGAGCGCCCCGGATTCCGGAAACAGTACTGCTAACAGAATGGGGAAAGCCGCTGCGAAGCCGATAAATGAACCGAAACTTCCCGCGTAGAGCCACCCAAGTACCCAGGCGTGTTTGCGTCTGAAGATGGAACTTTGTTCGGCGTAGGTTTCCTGCACTCCACGTAAATTATTTTGCCCAAAAGCAGTGGCAATGGCAGCGAGCAGAATGAACGGCACCCAGATGAAACCGGCATTTTGTAACCAGATCTGGCTTGTCACGCCACCGACCTCGTGGGTTTGGGGAAAGCCGCCCTTAAAGGCCAGTGCACCGCTAAAGATTACCAGCGGCACCACGGCCTGCATGAGGCCAACCCCAAGATTGCCGATCCCGGCATTCCAGCCCAGCGCAGTACCCAATTTCCTCTTCGGGAAGAAAAAGCTGATGTGGGCCATGCTGGAAGAGAAATTACCGCCACCAAGCCCGCACAGCAGCGCGATGACCACGAATACAATGTAACTCGTGCCGGGATTCTGAACCGCCAACGCCATCCATAAGGTTGGAATCAGCAGGGTTAGAGTGCTGAATATCGTAAAGTTCCGTCCTCCGAAAATGGGTACTACAAACGAGTAAAGCAGTCTGAACACCACACCCGATAAGCCTGGAATTGCAGCTAGCCAGAAAAGCTCGCCGGTGCTGAATTGGAAACCAATCCGGGGCAGTTCGATTACCACCACACTCCAGACGATCCAAACCGCGAAGGACAACAGCAATGGCGGCATGGAAAAGATTAAATTGCGCATGGCGATAACACGGCCTGACTTCTGCCAAAACTCCCGGTCATCCGGGCGCCAGTGACTCAACCAATGGCCGGCAGTGGCGAGTGGTCGGGCCAATTTTTCCTGGATCATTTGTTCGCGTAAGCCTGGTCTGCGGGCCAGGACCTCTTCATGCTCACCCCGGGTCGCCATCCAGGTCCAGACCATTACGCCGGCCAGCACCCCGAACATCAGCATGAAAGTGGTGCTGCGTACACCGGTCGCGTCGATGGCAATACCGAACATGATAGGCAGGCTAAAACCACCCAGCCCGCCGATGACTCCAACCAGGCCACCCACGGGACCCATGTTGTTGCTGTAGTGGTCAGCCAGGCTGCGATAGACACTGGCCGTGCCGATACCCTGGGCGATCCCGACGACAAAGACCAAGGCTATAAAAGCCACGATACCCATTGCGATATCAAAGGTGAAGTCTTCGTTAATTCTGTGAATGGTTACGGAAGTCTGTGGATAGGATAAAAAGAACAAACAGATGATACTGACCCAAAAAACCCACCAGGTGACTGTATCGCCGCCCCATTTATCCGAGAACCATCCTCCCAGAGCACGGATTA
>CAYZLS010000077.1:0-4753 GCA_964479355.1 uncultured Wenzhouxiangellaceae bacterium
AAGCAGTCAATCAAAAAAAATATCGTCATTTCATCTGCGCAACACGGGATCGCAGCTCAGCAGCTTTGCCCACACGCCACTGAAGTTGTGCGCTGCTTGCAGGATGAAGGCTATGAAGCCTATATCGTGGGCGGCAGTGTGCGTGATTTATTATTAGGTAAAACCCCTAAGGACTACGACGTGGCGACCGACGCCACTCCGGCGGAAGTCAAGACAGTGTTTCCACGTTGCCGCCTGATCGGGCGTCGATTCCGGTTGGCCCATGTACGCATGAACGGCACATTGATCGAGGTGGCTACTTTTCGCGGTCCACAGATTAATGACGATGATGATCATGAGCACCAAAACGGCCGAATATTGCGTGATAACGTGTGGGGGAGCCTGGAGGAAGACGCTGTGCGGCGTGATTTCACTATCAATGCGTTGTTTCTTGACCCGGTCACCGGTGACATCAAGGATTTTGTCGGTGGCTATAAAGATCTGACCGAACGCAAGCTGAGATTGATCGGTGATGCACCTACTCGCTATCGCGAAGATCCGGTGCGTTTGCTGCGGGCCGCACGTTTTGTAGCCAAGCTTGGGGTCGAATTGGAGGAGAAAACTGCCGCTCCGGTGACTTCAATGGCCCGCTTGTTAAGCGACATTCCACCCGCCCGCTTATTCGAAGAAGTCTGCAAGTTATTCATGACTGGCCATGCCGCAAGGACACTGGAGGCATTGCAACGTCTTCACCTGACGCGCGCTTTGTTCCCGGTACTTGAAAAACAGGGTGATTCCGGTAAAGCCGTAACAGGTCCACTGATGCGCCAGGCCATGAAAAACACAGACGAACGCATTGCCGAGCAAAAACCGGTCACGCCCGCATTTTTAATTGCAACATTGTTATGGTATCCAGTGCGCGACCGGGCCGCTGCTTTGATGGCAGATGGTCTGCACGAAAATGTCGCAATGGACCAGGCGATCGATGGAGTCCTGGCGGTTCAGGTGCAACGAACAGCTATTCCCCGTCGGTTCAGCGTGGTCACGCGGCAAATCTGGGTCATGCAAGCGCGATTCAATTTTACCTATGGTCGGCGCGCGAAGAGCTTACTGAATGAGCGGCGTTTCCGGGCAGCCTACGACTTCTTATTGTTGCGCGCGGTGGAAGATGAATCGCTGCAAGGCTTGTGCGACCATTGGACAGAGGCGCAAAAAGGTGTGCGCCTAAATACAGGTCAGTATGATTCTGGCAATCGGCGCGGCAATAATTCCCGGCGACGGCTCCGTCGCCGCAGCCCGCGACGCAGTTCAACCACCGCCAAAACCTGACCAGGATGATTGATGGATGCCTGGCTTGGTCTTGGCAGTAATCAGCAGGGCTCCGTGGCGCAACTGACAAAAGCGCTGACGCGGTTGCAAAAAGCAGCTGGGATTGAGATTCGAGAAACCTCTTCTTTTTACCGGACGCCGCCGTGGGGTGATGAGCAGCAGGATGATTTTATTAATGCTGTGGTGCGTATTGATACCTGTTTTGAGCCCGAGCCGTTGTTGTCTATTTTGCAATCAATTGAGACCGAAATGGGGCGACAACGCACACAGCGGCGTTGGGGGCCACGGTTAATTGATCTTGATCTGTTATTGGTTGGTGACCGGTTGATCCAGACGGCTGAGCTTGAGTTACCGCATCCGCGTATGCACCAACGTGCCTTTGTATTGCTGCCGATCTCGGAGCTCAATGCTAAACTGGAAGTACCGGGCCGTGGCAGGGTCGGGGAATTATTAGAAAAACTTGACTGCAAAGGGATAATCCGCCTGCCTGTGCCGGGTTTCGGGGTGAACCGGGATGTATGAGCAGCGAGCAGCCCAGGCGGCAGTATATGGCTCGATGTTGGTGGCATTGAAGTCAGGAGTATTTGTTGTATTTTGGCCTGAAAAAGTTGGCTTTTGTAATAATTAGTGGTATTATTACAACCACTCTTGGTGAGACTGCAACGAAAGCCAGGAGCGTAGGGCGCGTAAAGACGGATACATCACTCCAGAATATGCCCTTCTCCTTAACTGGAGGAGGGCATTTTTTTGTTCTATGAATTTATTCAATCGAAAAATAAAATATAGTTAAAACAATGGTATATATTAATTTTATCGTTAGAATTCTAAAAAAGTTTAGGTCAGGACGAGCCGTGTCATGGCCAAATTGCGTGTCTAGTGCGCAGTGTTATGATCAACACCTGCAAGATAGGGCAGCGGAGGAATAGATTCACACAATGAAAAATAAGTTTCATTCCATGTTGCGAAAAAACAACATACATAAACCCGATAAATCGCTATCTGAGATCCTGATTGAGCCCAATCGGTTTAATGATTTCAGTGCCGATACAGGTGAATTATTGCTGGATTTTTCCCGTACCAGCATGGATCGATGCGCTTTGGATCAACTGCTGGAACTGGCTGAAAAATGCGGTGTTCAAGCGGCCCGCGAGCGGTTGTTTGCAGCGCAAAATATCAATTTCACCGAACAACGCCCGGCACTTCATGTGGCCCTGCGCAGTGCGGAGGTGTTGCACCAGCTCGATGCCGAAACTGTTTCCCGGGTGACGGCAAGCCGGACGCGACTTTTTAGTTTTGCTGAGGCATTTGCGGCCGGTCATTTGCCGGGTAAGCCACAGCAGCGTGTAAGCCATATCGTGCATATCGGTATTGGTGGGTCGATGTTGGGTCCACGTCTGTTGATTGAAGCGCTGGGTAAAGACAGCCCGCTGCAGGTGTATTTTTTAGCCTCGGTAGATGCCCATCACCGCAGCCAGTTACTGGCCCGACTGGAGCCGGCTGAAACGGTTGTTATCATCGCCACCAAGAGTTTCACCACTGGTGAAACACTGTTGCACGCGCACCGTCTCCAGCAATGGCTGGAACAGGGCCTGGGCAAGGCAGATGCTGCGCAACGCCTGTATGGCGTGAGCGAAAACCTGTCGCGGGCGGAAGCCTTTGGGATTCCCGCTGCCAACGTTCTTTATCTGCCCGCCTGGGTGGGTGGGCGCTATTCGATCTGGTCATCGGTTAGCCTAGCGGCAGTGGCTGTTATAGGCGTAGCGGCGCTTGAGCAGTTATTGCAGGGCGCAGCGGCCATGGACCAACATTTTCAGACTGCAAAAAGTGCCGAAAATCTGCCCATATTGATGGCGTTGACAGGTATCTGGCATCGCAACATCTGCCACTACCCGACGCAGGCGGTTATTCCTTACGACCACCGGTTGCGCTCTTTGCCGGCCTATTTACAGCAACTGGTCATGGAATCAGGTGGCAAGTCGGTGGACCAACAGGGTGAAAACATCCAGGGTGAAACGGCGCCGGTGCTGTTTGGGGAGCCAGGTAGCGATGCCCAGCATTCATTGTTCCAACTGTTTCACCAGGGAACCGATATCGTGCCACTGAGTTTCATCGGCGTTATCCGTCCGGATCATGGCGATGGTGAAGCACATGCCAGCCTGTTAGCAAATATGCTGGCCCAGGCGACTGCACTGGCCACTGGCACTGACGGAGAACCGGAATCAGGCAGTGCAGTGGCACACCGGTACATGCCCGGGAACAGGCCGTCGGAAATATTGTTAATGGATGAATTAAGCCCCCATAACCTAGGCCAGTTACTGGCGCTTTATGAGCACAAAGTATTCGTAGAAAGCGTGCTGTGGGATATCAATCCCTTCGACCAGTTTGGGGTTGAGCTGGGCAAAATGCTGGCAAATACCATCCAGCCAGCTGTGCAGGACTCTGCGCAGGAGGTGCCGGCAAACTTTGGCCTAGATGCGATTCTGGATTACATTCTCAGCAAAAAATAAGCTGGATATTTTGGATGTAAGATACGAGTTCATGACTAGATCAGAGGTTCCCTAGCTGTGTCACCCTGGTGCAATCTGCCCGCGAGGTCGGTTATGCTTCGCATTCCTGAGCTTCTGACCAGTAACCGGATCCTGAAAAAGCATGCATGCAACGCCCTACAATCCATTAGAAATAGAAGAACGTGTGCAG
Source organism: uncultured Wenzhouxiangellaceae bacterium (assembly GCA_964479355.1). Lineage (GTDB taxonomy): Bacteria > Pseudomonadota > Gammaproteobacteria > Xanthomonadales > SZUA-36 > SZUA-36. The sequence continues at coordinate 4,006 of CAYZLS010000077.1, forward strand.
GCGCGTTGGGACGATGAGCAAACTTACCAGGTAAGCGAAGATCTGGAGACGGAAAAATTTTACTGCCTGTCGATGTTGCCGTATCCATCTGGTGCCCTGCACATGGGTCATGTGCGTAACTACACTATTGGCGATGTCATCAGCCGCTATCAGCGCATGCTGGGCAAAAATGTATTGCAGCCCATGGGCTGGGATGCATTCGGTCTGCCGGCGGAAAATGCCGCGATCAAGAACAACACGGCACCGGCCAAATGGACCTATGCAAATATCGATCATATGCGTGAACAGTTGCGGCGACTCGGTTTTGCCTACGACTGGTCACGCGAGCTGACGACCTGCAAGCCTGAGTATTACCGCTGGGAACAATTGCTGTTTACGCGCCTGATGAAACAGGGTGTGGCTTATCGTCGGGACTCAGAAGTGAACTGGGATCCGGTCGATCAAACCGTGCTGGCCAATGAACAGGTGGTGGATGGCCGTGGCTGGCGTTCCGGCGCAGTGGTTGAACGGCGCAGCATTACGCAATGGTTTTTGCGCATTACTGATTATGCCGATGACTTGCGCAACGGCCTGGACGAGCTGGAACAGTGGCCAGAAGCGGTCAAGACCATGCAGCGCAACTGGATCGGCCGATCAGAGGGTACCGAATTTAGCATGCAGGTCTGTAATGCGCAGGGTGAAATCAGCGCCGGTGCACCGTCTGTAAGTATATTTACCACCCGACCGGATACGGCATTTGGCATGACCT
>CAYZLS010000077.1:4763-7869 GCA_964479355.1 uncultured Wenzhouxiangellaceae bacterium
CCCGAACATCCACTGGTTGCAAAAATCACTACCAAGGCTTGCCGCGACCAGGTAGAGGCATTGATTGAGATGGTGAGTCAGGCCACCGAAACCGACCGCAGCTCAGCAGAGGGCACGCTGGAAAAACGCGGTGCCGATACCGGCGCTTTCCTGTTCAATCCATTCACTGCACAGGCTGTGCCTCTTTATATTGCTGATTACGTGATGATGGGCTATGGCACCGGTGCGATTATGGCGGTACCTGGTCAGGATCAACGTGATTGGGATTTTGCCAGGCTACATGACCTGCCTGTCATCCGCACCGTTGAGCCTCCCACAGAATGGGAAGGTGAGGCTTATACCGGTGATGGCCTGGCGATTAACAGCCAGTGGCTGGATGGGCTCGGGGTTGATGAGGCCAAAGAAAAAGCCCTGCAGTGGCTCGAAACTGAAGGCATAGGAAAGCGCAAGGTGAATTTTCGCCTGCGTGACTGGGGCGTCAGCCGGCAACGCTTTTGGGGTTGCCCCATTCCAGTTATCTATTGTCCGGATTGCGGCACCCTGCCGGTGCCGGAAGAGCAATTGCCGGTGGTATTACCTGAAGATGTCAAATTCATGGGGGTGAACTCGCCACTTAAAGCCGATCCCGAATGGCGGAAAACCCGGTGTCCTCAGTGTGATGCCGAGGCTGAACGCGAGACCGATACCTTTGACACCTTCATGGAGTCATCCTGGTATTACGCGCGCTATTGCTCGCCCGGCGCTGATGCCATGGTCGATGAACGTGCCAACTATTGGTTGCCGGTAGATCAATACATCGGCGGTATTGAACACGCCATTTTGCATTTGATGTACTTTCGTTTTTTTCATAAGTTGATGCACACCGCCGGCATGCTAGACTCCGTAGAGCCTGCCACTGGCCTGCTTTGCCAGGGTATGGTGATTGCCGAGACATTTAGCCGTGATGATGGTGATGGCGGTACCATCTGGCTCAACCCCGCAGAAGTTGAAGTGAAACGGGACAGTCGGGGTAAGATCATTGGTGCCACCTCAATTGCTGATGGGTTGCCGGTAATCATTGGTGCGCCGGAGAAAATGTCCAAGTCAAAAAATAACGGGGTCGATCCTGAACATCTCGTTAACCGTTTCGGCGCAGATACAGTCCGTCTGTTTGCGATGTTTGCCTCACCACCTGATCAGTCACTGGAGTGGTCTGATACTGGGGTGGAGGGCGCATTCCGATTCCTGCGCAGGCTTTGGTCCATGGTCACAGAGCATATCGCTGATGGTCCACGGGAGGCACTAGATACCGGTGATTTGACTGCCGAACAAAAAACCATTCGCCGCTATGTGCACGACACCATCGCCAAGGTGAACGACGATATTGGCAGGCGGCATACCTTTAACACGGCCATTGCGGCGGTGATGGAGTTAAGCAACCACCTCGGCCGGTTTGAAGACCGTAGTGAGCAGGGCCGGGCGGTGCTGGATGAGGCATGGAAGGCAATCGTACGGTTGCTGGCTCCGATAACACCCCATATTTGTGAATCTTTGTGGGAATTGCTGGGTGAAACTGGCAGCGTGGTCATGACCCGCTGGCCACAGGCCGATACAGCAGCACGCGTGCGAGAGGAGGTAACACTGGTCGTTCAGGTCAATGGTAAACTACGTAGCCGCGTAGCCCTGGCACCTGGCAGTGACCAGGAGCAGGCCCTGGCTACAGCCATGGCAGAGCAGAATGTTACCCGCCACATAGAAGGCAAGACCATCCGCAAAGTCATCCATATACCTGACAGGTTATTGAATATCGTTGTAGGATGACCCGTCAATAAATTGAGAGTTGAAATGCTTAGAATTCTGTTAGCCTTGGTAACTGTGCTGGTCGCAGCTTGTGGGTTTCAGCTGCAAACCCAACTTGAGTTACCTGCCGAAATGGCACAGCTTAAGCTACAAATACAATCACCCCAGAGTGAGTTCGCACGTCGCATCGAATCTATGCTGGAGCAGAGCGGGGCGCAGGTTGTCAGTACCAGCAAGGATGCCGCTACGCTCGAGATTCCGCTGAATCGGATCCGTCAGGAAGTCCAGTCCACTGGTGAGAATGCCCGGGTGCGTGAATACCGGTTACGCCACACGGTTCAATTTCGGTTGCTGGACAATGAAAATAAAGTGTTGATTCCGCTGCAAACCTTGGAACAAAGCCGGATTTACAGTTTTAATCGCGGGAATATATTGGCCCTGGAACGGGAAAATGAATTTTTGCGCAATGAATTATCCGAGAGCCTGGCGCGGATGGTGATCACGCGGCTGGTGACTTTTGGAAAATAGTGCGCCTTCAACGTGTTAATTAATGAGCACTAGCTCGTAATGGCAATCAAAGTGCAGCAACTTGCTGGCAGTCTGCAACGGGGGTTGGCACCGGTTTACCTGATCGCTGGAGAAGAACCGTTACTGGTACAGGAGTGTTGTGACCTGGTCAGGGAAGCGGCCAATGCGAAAGGATTTAGCGAGCGCGAATTGATCCATGCCGATGCTGGCTTTGATTGGTCGGAACTACATCAGGCGGCGGCACCCTCCTTGTTTGCCAGTCAGAAAGTGATTGATCTGCGGATCCGGACCGGCAAGCCGGGTCGTAGCGGCGCCCAGGTATTGACTCAATGGGCGGCAGAACCTGATCCCGATATTGTCCTGCTGGTTAGCTGTGAACAGTGGGATGCCAGTTCAAGAAAGTCAAAATGGGCGACCAGCCTGGACAAAGCCGGGCAACGGGTTGATGTCTGGCCGATCGCTGCGAAGGATTTGCCACGCTGGCTTGAAGAGCGCATGCGGCAACAGGGTATGGAACCCGCAGCAGAAGTGGTGGAGATCCTGGCCAATCGTCTTGAAGGTAATCTGCTCGCTGCCAAGCAGGAAATAGATCGTCTCGCCTTGCTCAAAGGTGCGGGCCCGATCACGGTGGATGATGTCATGCGGGCCGTGGCAGACAGCAGCCGGTTTGACGCTTTCATGCTCGCAGAGCACATGCTGGATGGTAATTTATCTGCAGGCTTGAGGGTTGCGTCCGGTTTGCGACGCGCGGCTACACCCCTGCCGCTGATCCTGGGTGCGTTGAGTAAAGAACTTAAAA
>CAYZLS010000078.1:0-6460 GCA_964479355.1 uncultured Wenzhouxiangellaceae bacterium
TTCAATGGAAGGAACCTGCACCGGGGAGCATGGAATAGGGCTGCAAAAGATTAAATACATGGCTGATGAATTTGGCAAAGATTGCCTCGATGTGATGCGTGAAATCAAACTTGCTCTTGACCCCAAGGGATTGATGAATCCAGGTAAAAAAATCCCGCCGAAAGCTCATCGCGTATGAATACCTCTTTTTCAAAAAGCACCCATCAGCCATTGACGCGCCTTTTGCGGACGGATAATAGATGATGGGAGGCCCGCCTTTCATTGAGGCTGGTTCGATTGCCGCCTGTCTGTCCTATACAGAGCTGATAGCCGCCCTGAGGTCCGCCCTCGCACAAGACCACACAGTGCCTGAAAGGTCGAACTACCCCATCGGGGAACAATGGGGTATCGATGCCAGGTTGTTGCTAATGCCGGCATGGAGGGAAGATTTTTATTTGGGATTCAAGATCGTAACCTTCCACCCGGAAAACTCGACCCGAGGGCTGCCCAGCCTGGCGGGGATTTATGGTCTGCTAGACGGACGAACCGGCCAGCCACTGGCACTTCTGGATGCCGCAGAGCTAACCGCATATCGGACTGCAGCGGCTTCGGTACTTGCTGCCCAGTGTGTGGCCATCCTTCAGCCACCGGGAAACGTGCTGATTATCGGGGCTGGAAAATTGTCGAGTTACTACATTAATGCCTATGCGGAAATCATGCGCCCGCAAAAAATATCCTTGTGGAATCGGGACGCTGAAAGATCCGAAAGAGTTATCAATGCGACGAAGCTGAGCACAACGAAATTGCAGCTTGTCTCAAATCTCGAGAATGCAGTCAGAGAGGCGGATATCATTTCGACCCTGACCTCTTCCCCGCAGCCAGTGCTTTTCGGTGCCTGGTGCAAGCCAGGGTGCCATATAGACCTGGTGGGCGGTTACCGCCCCGATATGCGGGAAGCTGATGATGAACTGATCCAGCGTGCTTTGATTTTCGTGGATACCTATGAAGGGGTTTTGAATGAAGCGGGTGACATCATTGAGCCAATGGAACGAGGTATTATTAGCCGGGCTGACATCAAAGCGGATCTTGCCGAACTGGCCGGGGGCAAAATCGCGGAATCGAGGAGCGACAAGAAGTTGACAGTTTTTAAATCCGTTGGTGCGGCATTTGAAGACCTTGCAGCAGCAGTATTAGTCTATGAAAAAACAAAAGCACAGGGCATCAGATCGAAGACTACCTGATGGTGGTTTCAATCCATCGGGTCATAAATTCAGAAAGGAAAAATATGGAAGCCAACACCGAAACAAGCACAGATCTTGAGGGGAAAACTGCTTTTATTACCGGTGCAGCCCAGGGCCTAGGCCAGGCTATTGCACATGCAATGCATGCCGCCGGAGCCCGGGTGGTGCTGGCCGATATCAATAAAACCGTGGAAGAGACGGCAGCCAGATTTGAGAATGTGGATGGAGAGACAGTGTCCGCCGTGTGTTTGGATGTGCGTGACATAAACGCTTTTGAAGATGCATTCACCTCAGCCGCTGAGCAGATGGGTGGAATCGACATTGTGGTCAACAATGCGGCTGTCACGGTAATACGCCAAATCTGGGATATCGACCTACAGGAATGGGATGAAGTGCTCGAGACCAACTTGCGTAGCGTGTTTTTCGGTTGCCAGATTGCCGGTAGGCATTTGCGTGAGCGGGGTTGGGGGCGGATCATAAACCTGACTTCCCTGGCGGGTCAGCAGCCAAGCCGGGTGGCAGGCGCACATTATGCGGCATCAAAAGCCGGCATCATTTCCGTCACGAAAAATTTTGCGCAGGCTCTGGCAGGTACCGGCGTAACGGTGACTGCAATTGCCCCCGCGGCTATTCATACACCAATGATGGATACCTTACCCGCGGAACGTATCGAGGCTTTGAGACAATCCATACCGGTTGGTCGTATCGGCGAACCCGCCGAAATCGGTGCTATGAGCGTTTATCTTGCTTCCGACAGTGCGTCATTCATTACCGGTGCGACCATCGATATAAACGGTGGCCTGTATATGCGCTGATGGCTGGCCATAAACTGATCTTTAAACTGGGAGAGTACGAAAATGGCAGTAGAATTTGAAACGCCGAGAATATCCACGCCCTATCGGGTGATCTTTATGGGTGCCGCGGTCGACGGCTGGTTGAAGGCTGATGATGATGAACGGCGCGAGGTTGTTCTGCCGCGTGCCAAGGCGATATTCACGGAAGAATGGCCAGAAATTGGTGCCAGGGTTTTGTGCACTCTGGACGATGACCTGTTCAATGTGGGACCTCCAGCCACTTCTGATTTCACATGGTATCTCATATATGAGCTTGACGATCTCAACATGATACCAGCCATGCTGCACCGTCTGCGTGTCACGGTGGATGGCGCACGTCTCGATCGCTATTTGCGGATTGAAGCAAAGGTGGGCCGGCCATTCTTCCTGCTGGGTGGAAAGTAGTGTCTACAGAAAATAGAGACGCGGGGTCAAACATCCAGAAGAACACTGACAAAGAGACTACATCAGTGAGTGATAAGGGGGAATTTCCGAACCCGGTGTATGCCTGGTATGTTGTCGGCGTACTCACCCTCGCCTATATCTTTTCCTTCATCGATCGTCAGATTGTCAACCTGCTGGTCGAACCCATCCGGCAGGATCTGGGGCTATCGGACACGCAAATATCGCTACTGCAGGGAATTGCTTTTGCCCTTTTCTATACCGTATTGGGTATTCCCATTGCGCGCCTCGCCGATGTCGCCAACCGGCGCATGATTATTGGTATTGGTGTCTTTCTCTGGAGTCTCATGACTTGTGCCTGTGGCATGGCAAAATCTTTCCCCCAGTTATTTGCCGCTCGAATGGGCGTCGGCGTCGGTGAGGCAGCACTGTCGCCATCGGCCTATTCGCTGATCAGTGATTATTTTCCGGCCGGCAAGGTGACGCGTGCAATAGCTTTGTATACCGGAGGCAGTTTTGTTGGCGTCGGCCTGGCTTATATTATTGGTGGTTATATCGCCGAGTATTTTGCCAACCTTGGGTTGGTACAAGTACCGTTCCTGGGGGAGGTGCGCGCCTGGCAAATGGCCTTTGTTGCGGTTGGTTTGCCGGGGATTCTGTTGGCGGCATGGGTGTTCACCCTGCGGGAGCCCGCCCGCAAGGGAGCCCTGGGAAACCTTGCCGAGTCCGGACCAAAAAGCATTCCCATTAAAGAAGTGCTTGCATTTCTACGTTGTCATTGGCGCACATATGGCAGCCATTTTTTCGGCGTGTCGATTTTGATAATCATGGCGTATGCCATCCTTTCCTGGGCGCCTGCGTTTTTTATGCGTGTTCATGGCTGGACGATTGGGCAAGTCGGATCAATCTATGGAACGGTACTGCTGGTGTTTGGCACCTCTGGTGTGGTCGGCGCCGGATGGATGGCCGATGCACTGCGTCGGCGTGGTTATTCGGATGCTAACCTGCGTGTCATTATGTTTGGGGCGATGTTTGCTATTCCGTTCGGTATTGCCGCCCCGCTGGTAGCAAACGAGTGGCTCGCCCTGTTCCTTATAGCGCCATTGACATTTTTGACGAGCTTGCAGCATGGAATCGCGCCTGCTGCCCTGCAGCCCATCACGCCGAATCAAATGCGAGCCCAGATATCGGCTTTATACCTGTTCGTTGTCAATCTGTTGGGTCTTGGACTTGGTCCCACAAGCGTGGCGCTGTTGACGGATTATGTTTACGGTGAGCCGGCCCTGGTCGGTTATTCTATTGCCACGGTAATGGCCGTCATAGCACCAATATCCGTAGTCATCATTGCATTCGGTCTGAAACATTATCGACGCAGCTTTACTACAGCGGAAGCCGGATGGCAACCTGCTATACAATCCGGGAATGACGTAAGCTGATGTTCGTGTTCGCCGGTCGCTCATTTTCTGCCAGCCAGTTTTTCCTGGCTGCGCAATTCGCATCATCTAAAAACGTAAATGCAAGGTTTCAAGGAGTTCAAAATGTTAATACGGACATTTCTTATCGCTGGCCTTTTGGTGGCAAGTGCTGCAACTGGCAGTGCGAACAGGATTGCTGATCAATTATCTCCAACTGTTCTGCAGGACCTGGATGGGAACCATGTGACTTTTGGGGAGATCTCGTCAGGCAAGCCTGTCTACATAAAATTTTGGGCCACCTGGTGTGGTACCTGTTTAAGGCAGATGCCACATTTTCAACAGGCAACTGAAAAGTACAAGAAGGACATGGATATCATCTCAATTAATATAGATATTAATGATGGTCTCCAGTATATCGAAAAAGTTAAGCAAGAATTTGGTCTAAGTGCACCTATTTTTTTGGATGTTGCTGGCAAACTTGGGCAGCAATTGGGTTTCCAGGGAACGCCTTATCATATCTTGCTGGACAAGCAGGGAAATATTGCCTATCGCAGTCATAAGGCTGACGAGATGCTTGACACTGCCCTGGCCGAGGTGGCTACAGGCGCTGTTAGAAAATGGGAGGATCAAAGCGATGCAGATGAATCCGAGCGGCCATCAATAGAGTTGTCCCTGGTTAATAAGGATGTTGCTGTGTTTTTCCTGGCACCCTGGTGTGATTGGTATCTTGAAGAAAGTCGACCGGACGTCAGGGAAAATTGTATAGCCGGACAGAGGCTTACCAACGAATTGTCGGCTAAATACACGGGTTTGGTATGGCGGGGAATTTCCACGAGGCTGTGGACTAAAGAAAAAGAATTGAATGAATACCGTGAAAAATTTCATGTTTCCTACCATTTGGATATAGATGAATCTAATGAGCTGTTAATCAAACATAGAGTAAAAGATTTCCCTACCTTGATCGTTTTCAGAAACGGAAAGGAAGAATTTAGAACTTCAAATTTTGAGGACGGGGAAAAAATCGATGCCATGTTGCTCGGCATGGTAGGAACAGGAGGTTAACATGAGAAGTAGAATGCATAGGAAATGGATCGTTCTATCTGGAATCATTGTGTGCGTGATCAATCTCAATTTAACGGCTGACCCGGATGCCAACTTACGTACCCCCCTGGGCATCGTGGATCCGGCGAATAGTAATAGTTCACACAATCCAATTACCGAGCTGGGTCATGAGCGGTCATTCTACCTAGCGGGTAGTGAAGAGTTGGGCGAGAATGAAATGCGGGTTATTGCCCTTGGCTCTGGAATGCCACAAATTCAAAGAAATCAGGCATCTGCTTGCTGGTTGGTGGAACTTGGTAATGGTGATTCATTTATTTTCGATATTGGTAGTGGCTGCACACCCAACATGTCAATGCTTGAAATACCCTGGGACACTTTTACCAAGGTATTCATTACCCATCTTCATTCTGATCACTTTGGTGATTTGCCCACCTTGTTGGCAGGTGGCTGGCAGATGGGCAGGAGTGTTCCTCTGGAGGTGTGGGGTCCAAGCGGACTGACACCGGAACTGGGAACTGAAGCAGCTATTGAGCATTTACTTGGAATGTTTCGATGGGAATTTGTCTCCAAGAGCGGGCGTGCTCCGATGTCCTCGTATGCCATCAAAGTTCATGAATTTGACTACACAAAGGAGCAAGTAGTGTATGACCGCAACGGTGTCGTTATCCGATCATGGCCGGCGGTGCATGTAATGGATGGGCCAGTGAGTTACAGCCTCGAGTGGAATGGCTTAAAGTTTTCTTACTCCGGGGACACAACTGCCAACAACTTTTTTCTTGAGAACGCTAAAAACTCCGATATCGTGGTTCATGAGTGCTCGGATCCGATAGAAGTTTTAATTGAATCCCGCAGTTGGCCTCCCGAAGCGGCATGGATGATTGCCACTTCCGCACATACCCAGCCTGCAATTGCTGGACAGGTTTTCAATGTGCTTAAACCCCGCATGGCTGTTTGCTTTCATTATGTCGACAATGGTCTCGACTCGAGACAGAAACTTTCTGCTGGCGTCAGAGAAATCTACCAGGGACCATTTTCAGTGGCCGAAGACCTGATGGTTTGGAATATTACACCTGAGACAATTCGTGTACGGAAAGTTATAGGCGGCAATTATGCGTTCTCACTGCCAAGGGGAAACGAATTACCGGACAAGAGCAAACTCGTACGGGCGTCGGATTGGCTGGAAAAGGAACGCATGGATGCATCTGAGGTTTACCGTCACGTTCTGGAAAACCTCGATCCTGCGTATCGGAAGCAAATTCTGGAGAAAGTTCCGAAAAATATGCTGCCTGAATAATCGGGACAACATTTTTGACAAATCAAATCTGCAATATGTGTTCAAACAGGAGGAAATAATTCAATGAAACGACGTAATTTTGTTACATCCGTCGGAGCAACCGGTTCGGCACTATTGTTGGGTGCGGGTAATGTTTCACAAGCGGCTGAACCCCTAGATTCGCCATCTCCAGATTCAACCATGGTGGGTTCAATGGATCTGTCCCAAATCGCTATCATAGATACCCATGTTCAT
>CAYZLS010000078.1:6470-7824 GCA_964479355.1 uncultured Wenzhouxiangellaceae bacterium
GCTTTCGGAATCCTATGGCAAATGGAATTCTTCCTTCGTCAATTCCATGCTTCCCAACTATGAGTACGATGGTAAAGAGGCACTGCGGCAGAAACTGGATCAAACATTCAAACAGCACCTGTACAACATGCCAAGGCAAACGGGTTACTACAATTACGTTGCCAGAACGTACGGAACGACACCGGATTTAAAAGGTTTCAATGAGGTGGTTTCCAATGGAATCGAGACCGGTTTCGACCAATACGTTAAAAAAATCCTTAACCGTGCAAACATTGCGGGAATGGTTCTGCAATCACAAGATCCGAAACCGCGCCGTCCTGAAACTGCTATTCCTGACGACAGATTCGTCTGGAGTTATCCGATCGTTGATTTGATCCAGCCCGAATGGGCGACACAAAACGGTCTGGGGTCATTGAAAGAAGTAGCCTCAAAAATAGGCAACATCATGTCGGAGTGCGTAAGTAACGGCTGTGCCGGATTTAAGAGCAGCGTAGCATATTACCGGCCTTTGTTGGTCAATCCGATAGATGAGGCTACTGCGGCTCGCGCGTTAACTGATTTACTCAAGAACCCGGCAAGCCAATTTATTGAGTTTCCAATAAATATTGGAATTTATCAGGAGCCTGAACTCCAAACAGCGTTTCGTAACTACCAGGACTATTTGCTCAAACAGATTTTCATCAAGGCGGGTGCACTGAAAGTACCCATGATTATCCATACTGCTGTTGGGCTTCACCCCGCATTGAAGTTTGAATTCAACAGCCCGCTTGAACTGCCGCACGTGTTTCTCGACGATGATATCCTGCGTGCGGAAACGGAATTTGTGCTCATTCATGCCGGTTATCCCTACCATCAACATGTTGCCGCCATGTTGAGCCAGTTTCCCAACGTATTTGCGGACATTTCTTTCTACTCCAAATTCCCTGGCGTAATAGAAGACATACTGCGTGCTTTCCTGGCGCTCGCTCCAAGCGAAAAAGTGATGCATGGTAGTGATTCAAACAATGTTCCGGAAGAGATCGGCTATTGCGCCTGGAATACAAGGCATGTTTTAGCCAAGGTTCTTCGGGACTATAAAGGTCATTACGGTTGGACTCAGCGAGATTGCGAAAACATGGCCAATAACGTCCTGCATGAAAATGCCAGGCGCGTTTTCAAGATCTAGTAAGCCCTCGACATATTTTGCCGCAATCAGGGGCATCAATATGGTCTCAACGGCTTTTACAATACCAGGGGTTTGGCAAGCCCCTGGGTTTCTACACAGCTGATTGAATATCTCCGAATGTGCAGATTAAATGGGTAGGAAGTAACGTGTTTCTCAATATTAATTGTATTTACTTCCACTCCCTCAACT
>CAYZLS010000079.1:0-1743 GCA_964479355.1 uncultured Wenzhouxiangellaceae bacterium
CCCTGGCGAGCATGAGCAGGTCGTGAGCTTCAACGTTACTGGTCGGCCGAGTTTGCAACTGTTCCTCTTCCAGCCCAAGTATCTGAACTTTCATGACTTCGGCAACTGCATGTGCAATTTCAGACTGAATTGCGAAGATATCGTTGAGATCACGGTCGTAGGTTTATGACCAGAGGTTGGCATCCTCACCGGTACTGCTTAATGACAGTGTAATCCGCACGCAATTGGTGGCTTTTTGCGCACTGCCGATAATAACATTGGCGACCTGAAGCTTTTGTTTGATCTCACCAAGATTCAGATCCCGGCCTTTGAAATACCCAGCTGAGATGGCAGGGGTTACACGGAAACCATCAATCTGACCTATTACCGTGATCAGTTCCTGCCACAAGCCAGTGGAAAAATATTCGTTGTCGGGTTCTTCGCTAAGATTGGTAAATGGCAGTACTGCGACCGAGTTGGGCAATACAATATTAACTTCCAGTGTTTGGCGGCTTTTGATATTCCAGCCAAACCCCACCACGATGCTGATGGCGGCCAGAGATAAAAACGAGGGTAATGCATGATCAAACCTAGTGAGTGGTAAATCTTTGCCTGCGGGCACTTCCGATGCTGGCGGCGTGCGCCTGATCCCATGGGATGTAATGTCGTACTTCCATCCAACGACAAAAGCAATGGGGAAACCAGCGATGGCGGCATAGAATAGGTAACGGATATTTTCTTCGGCGATGTTCCAACCGGGAAACAGCACATCGGAAACCTGAATGAACAGCCAAGCAGCGACTATATAAATGAAATAGTCGCAAACACGCGACGCCGCCTTAATTCACTGTAAAAGCCGGCCATTAACCCGCCTTTATTACTGGAGATCTGCTGCAATAAGTATAGGCATTCAAATGCTGTTTGCAATTGGTCATTGTAATCGCCCCCGAGTGCGCTGCATCGTAATGAATGGCTCTCACATGCTATATTTACTTCATCTGATGAGAATTTGAGTTTGACTTGGGCAATCGGCTTTCAAAAATCTATACCCGTATGGGGGATGACGGCAGCACCGGTTTGGGCGATGGCTCGCGGGTGGATAAGGACAGCCTGCGGGTCGAAGCATTTGGCACAGTAGACGAGCTCAACAGCATGATAGGCCTGCTGTTGGCAGGCGCATTGGATGAAAAAGCCCGTACCTGCCTGACCCGCACCCAGCATGAATTGTTCGACCTGGGTGGTGAATTGTGCATGCCCGAGAGTAACCTGATCCCTGCCCGGTTTGTCGATCAACTGGAAGCAGACCTGGATGGTTTCAACCAAGCTCTGCCACCGCTGAAAGATTTTATTTTGCCCGGTGGCTCAGAACCGGCTGCCCGCTGCCACCTCGCCCGGACGGTATGCCGACGTGCAGAAAGATTGCTGGTGGCACTGGCGAAAAATGAAGACACCAATGCGGTCAGCCTGCGTTATCTAAATCGCTTATCAGATCTGCTGTTCGTTATTGCCAGAACCCTAGCGCGGGCAGGTAACGACGCGGAAGTGATCTGGGTGCATGGCGACCAGCGTGGGGAAAACGACCCGTCCTGAGTTAATTAAAGAATTACTACTTAACGAGGAATCAAAATGGAAAATGCGAGCCTGATTGTTTTACTGGTTCTGCTTCAATATGGATATTTTACCGCCCGGGTCGATTTATCACGCGGAAAATACAGTGTGAAAGCGCCCGCTTGCGAGGGTGATGAGAGCTGGATTTCCTCCATG
>CAYZLS010000079.1:1753-7749 GCA_964479355.1 uncultured Wenzhouxiangellaceae bacterium
CTATTGGGCATATTCTGCGCTCATTGCGAATAGAAGATATGAATTTTGAAGTTTACAGAGCAGATGTGGGAGCCACATAGACAGCCAACAGAATTTTGCGGGTGTCCAGCGCCTACTACCCTGGGCGTTAACCCAACTGCGGAAAGTGAAAATCCGCACCCTTGCGGATGCCAGTATGCCAGCGTTGGGTGACGGTCTTGAGGCGGGTATAAAAACGAATCCCTTCCGGACCGTAGATATGGTGATCACCAAACAAAGACTGCTTCCAGCCACCGAAACTATGGAAAGCCATCGGCACTGGAATCGGGATATTGACGCCGACCATACCCACCTCGATACGTTGCACGAAGTTGCGTGCGGCATCACCGTCACGGGTGAAGATTGAAACTCCATTGCCGTAAACGTGTGCGTTGATCAGCTCGACTGCTTCATCGTAGCTGGCCACTCTGAAAATACACAATACCGGGCCGAAAATTTCTTCCTGATAAATACACATATCGGTAGTAACGTGGTCGAACAGGCAACCACCCATAAAAAAACCATTGCCTGCTTCAGGGTGTTTGAACTCACGCCCGTCCACCACCAGCTCGGCACCTTCTTCCACCCCCATGCTCACGTAACCCGTAACCTTTTCATGGTGCTCAGCAGTTATCAACGGTCCCATTTCAGCGCCTTTGACATGGCCCGGCGCAATCGATAATGCTGTAACCTGCGGGCGCAGCTCTGCGACCAGTGCATCGGCTGTTTCATCCCCGACAACCACGGCCACAGAGATGGCCATGCAACGCTCGCCGGCAGAGCCAAAAGCAGAGCCCATGAGCGCATCAGCGGTGGTTTGAATGGGTGCATCGGGCATCACCAGCATATGGTTCTTGGCACCGCCGAGTGCTTGCACACGTTTGCCGGTAGCGGATCCTTGCTGGTAAATCTTTTTTGCAATGGGTGTAGAACCCACAAAACTGATGGCTTTGATATCCGGGTGCGCCAAAATGGCATCGACCGCTTCGCGGTCACCATTAACAACATTGAACACTCCAGCGGGAACGCCGGCACGCTCAATCAGTTCCGCCAGCAACAGGGAGGCACCCGGGTCGCGTTCGGAGGGTTTGAGTATAAATGTATTACCACACACAAGGGCCATCGGAATCATCCACAGGGGTACCATGGCTGGGAAATTAAACGGTGTTATACCGGCAACCACACCCAGCGGTTGCCGCAATGAATAAGCATCCACACCGGTTCCAACGTTGTCGGTGTACTCACCTTTAAGCAGTTGTGGCGCGCCACAGGCAAACTCGACAACCTCCAGGCCTCGGGTGACCTCGCCCATCGCATCATCGTGTACTTTACCGTGTTCTGAGGTCAGCAGTGCTGCCAATGCCTCATGGTTTTCCCCTATCAAGCTCTTGAGCCGAAACACACAACGTGCCCGGCGCAATGCAGGCATCGCAGACCACGCCGGAAAGGCTGCCTTTGCGGCCTGGACTGCGACATCCAGCTCCTCGGCCGATGCCAGTGGCACCTGCTTTTGTACCTGTCCACTGGCAGGGTCAAATACATCACCAAACCTGCCGCTGGTGCCCGCAATCATCTTGCCGTCAATATAGTGTGTCAGTCGTTGCATTATTTAACAGTTCCCAAAACTGTCTTGAGTGTATCAATTGTCTGCTGAAGATGGCTTTGTTCAATAATCAGCGGCGGGCTGAAAGCCAGAATGTCGCCGGTAATGCGCATCATCAGACCCGCCTCAAAAGCTTTTTGCAATATGTCCATACCCCGTGCACCGGGCTCACCGGCAATTGCTTCGAGTTCAACCGCACCCATCAGACCGTAATTACGAACATCGATCACATGGGGCTCAGCACGCAATTGGTGCAGTGCATCTTCAAACACCGGTGCCATTTCAGCAGCACGTTGGAACAGGCCTTCATCCGCATAGACCTGCTGGGTCGCTTTGCAAGCTGCCACTGCCAGCGGATGCGCTGAATAAGTATACCCGTGAAACAATTCAATGGCCGAACCTGGTTTGGACATGAATTCATCGTAGATCAAATCACTGACCAGCACCGCACCCATGGGCACCGTGCCACTGGTCAAACCCTTGGCCGTGGTGATGATATCCGGGGTGACGCCAAAAGCCTGGGAGGCAAATTTATCCCCCAGACGACCAAAGGCGGTAATCACCTCATCGAAAATCAGCAGAATTTCATATTGATCGCAAATCTCGCGCAAGCGCTGCAGATAACCCTGCGGTGGCATCAGCGCCCCGGCTGAGCCAGCTATTGGTTCCACGATGACTGCCGCTATATTAGAGGGATGGTGCAGACTAATGATATTTTCCAGCTCATCTGCCAGCTCAGCGCCATGTTCTGGTAAGCCACGTGAAAAAGCGTTGCGGTCAAGCTGGTGTGTGTGAGGCATATGATCCACGCCCGGCAACATGGCGCTTGAATATTGCATGCGGTTATAGGGTATTCCGCCAACCGATATGCCACCAAAACCAACCCCATGATAAGCGCGCTCACGACCTATCAGGCGGGTACGGGTAGGCTGGCCACGCTCCCGTTGGTAAGCTAGGGCTATCTTCAGGGCAGTATCCACCGATTCAGAACCTGAATTGGTAAAAAACACATGGTTGATGTCATCCGGTGCGATTGCAGCCAGCGTGTCAGCCACTTCAAAGGCTGTAGTGTGGGCAAAATTAAAATGCGGCGCATAGTCCATTTCCGCGGCCTGGCGCTGAATCGCCGCGACAATCCTCGGATGACCGTGGCCGGCATTACAACACCACAGACCGGCCGCCATATCCAGGATTTTGTGACCGTCGGGGGTCCAGTAGAACATGCCTTCGGCACGCTCGATCAGTCGCGGGTTTTTCTTGAAAGCCCGATTGCCGGTAAACGGCATCCAGAACGATTCCATTGCATGGTTAGATGTATTCATTTCTATTGGGTCTCCAATGCTTTGGCTGCCGGCACATAAGCATAACCAAGATCACGGGCAACGTCTTCGTAAGTCACCATACCACGATGTACATTCAAGCCTTGTAATAAATACGGATCGTCCAGCAAGGCCTGTTTGGCGCCTTTATTAGCCAGTGCCAGTGCAAGTGGCAAGGTTGCGTTATTCAAGGCAAAGGTTGAAGTACGCGGCACGGCTCCGGGCATATTGGCCACACAATAATGCACGATATCATCAACCACAAAGATGGGTTCTGCGTGCGTGGTGGCGTAGGAAGTCTCAAAACAGCCACCCTGGTCGATGGCTACATCCACCAAAACCGACCCTTTGCGCATGACCGCGAGATGTTTCCGTGTCACCAGCTTGGGCGTGGCGGCACCCGGAATCAATACTCCGCCAATGACTAGGGCCGCGTCAGCTAAATGCAACTCGATCGCGTACGCATTGGAGTAAACCGTTTGCACCCGACCTCTAAAAACTGCGTCAAAATGTCGCAATACTTGGATATTACGATCCAACACAACGACTCTGGCTCCCATACCCACCGCCATCTGAGTAGCATTAAAGCCTACACTGCCACCACCTATAATGACGACCTTGGCAGACTCTACTCCAGGCACACCACCAAGCAACACACCTGAACCACCATGCGCTTTTTCCAGGCACCAAGCGCCCGCCTGGATAGCAAGTCGGCCTGCCACTTCAGACATAGGGGCCAACAATGGCAAATGTCCTTCTTGGTCCGTCACCGTTTCATAAGCAATGCAAGTGGCGCCGCTGTTGACCAGATCCACAGTCTGAGGTGCGTCGGGTGCCAGGTGCAAATAGGTAAATAAGGTGTGGTCTGCACTCAGCATGGCACGTTCGACTGCCTGGGGTTCTTTGACCTTGATGATCATTTCAGCCTGTTCGAACACACTTTTTGCGTCTGACAAAATTTGTGCGCCCGCCGCACGATAATCATCATCAACCATACCGATTCCAACACCGGCATTGGTTTCAACGTCAACTTCATGACCGTGGTTCACCAATTCACGAACCGAAGCGGGCACTAGGCCGATGCGAAATTCGTTGTTTTTAATCTCTTTAGGGATTCCGATTCTCATGAAAGTGCCTGCATGTGTAAAAAGACCATTCTATCTGTAAAAAATCAGATTTTTCACCTATTGATAATATATTTATAGTGCTTTATCCTAATTAAAGTCTGATATACAGTGTATTAAATGATTAGAAAACAGAAAATACCAAAACTGCTTGATCGTACCGACCGGCAGATACTTGAATGCCTGCAGGCCGATGGCAGGATTTCAAATGTGCAACTCGCACGTAAAGTCAACCTGACACCAACGCCCTGCATTGAACGTGTCAAACGCCTGGAGCGGCAGGGCTACATACGCGGCTACACTGCACTGCTGAACCCGGAACTGGTTAACGCTGCTTTACTCGTGTTTGTCGAGATTGACCTCACCCACTCATCACCCGATGCGTTCAGGAAATTTCGCGAAGAAGCGCGTCGACTGCCAGAAATCATGGACTGTCACCTGGTATCGGGAAACTTTGACTACCTGATCAAAGCCCGTGTCAGCGATATGAAAGCCTATCGTGAATTGTTGGGTGAGAAAATATTGTCGTTGCCCGGGGTCAGTGGTTCGCGCAGCTACGTGGTAATGGAAGAAGTCAAAGAAACACTCACCCTGCCGTTGTTTTAAAATACGAAGGAGTCGAACCAGAAAATTTCACCATGAGCACGCTAATCATTCAGCATGATGACTGTTTGCATCACAACCCCGGTGCCAAACACCCGGAATCTGCACAACGTGTAGCTGCCGTACTAAGCGGCCTAGAAGGAATCCACGGGCTGCGGCGGTTGCCTGCCCCCTATGCGAATGTTGAGCAAATCACCGCTGTGCATCCGGCAGAATTCTGGGCAGGTTTACAGGCCAGTGAGCCCACTGAAGGCCGGGTTGGCATTGACCCGGATACGTTTCTCAGTCATAGCTCAATCAACGCAACATTACGTGCCAGCGGCAGCCTGTGTTTTGCCATAGACCAACTCGTCAATGCCAAGGCGCGCCGGGCTTTTTGTGCCATACGCCCACCAGGACATCACAGTGAAGCAGAACTGGCCATGGGCTTTTGCCTGCTCAACCACGTTGCCATTGGAGCTTGCCACGCACTCAAAAAACCCACAATAGGAAAGCTTGCCATTATTGATTTCGACGTACATCACGGCAATGGCACCCAGGCAATTTTCGAAGATAACCCACAGGTCATGTATGTTTCCAGTCACCAATTACCCCTTTATCCAGGCAGTGGGCACATGGAGGAAACCGGTTGTGGCAATATATTGAACCTACCGCTGGCCCCAGGCGATGGCAGTAAAGCTTTCCGCCAGGTCTGGACCAGGTTAGGCTTGCCGGCCGTACACAGTTTCAACCCGGATTTGATTCTTATTTCAGCCGGTTTTGATGCCCATGTACGTGACCCCCTGGCCCAACTTGAGTTACAGGATGCGGACTTTCACTGGATTTCCAAAGAAATCTGCGCTCTGGCAAACGACAGTTGTCAGGGGCGTGTTGCATCGATCCTCGAAGGTGGTTATGACCTACAAGCACTGGCCAGTGCCGGGCGTGCACATGTGCAAGGCTTGTTGGACTCGTAGCTCCTACACCTTGTTCCGCTAAAATAGTAGAATTGGACTTGCTCTGCGGGTGTCGTCTAATGGTAGGGCCTCAGCTTCCCAAGCTGAAGATGTGGGTTCGATTCCCATCACCCGCTCCAGGTATTTCCGGTCCATACCGGATACATGGTTTACACCTTATGCTGGTGAAATATGCGGGTTAACGCAGCCACTCAATCATAGTAATACCGATAAAGCTGCCAATCGCATAACCAAACGAACCTGCGAGCACGCCCGGAATCAGCAAATCGCGCCACCCTTTCGCTGAGGCAATTGCGGCGGCAGAGGAGGGGCCGCCGATGCAAATAGCAGATGCCATTGCAAGTTCCGCTAGATCTAGCTTTAACACTTTGCC
>CAYZLS010000080.1:0-2243 GCA_964479355.1 uncultured Wenzhouxiangellaceae bacterium
ACCATGTACCGATAGTCGGTTTAGAGGTACGTGCAGCGATAAGCGCACACAGGATTAGGTGCGATGGAAAATACGTTTCTGTCCTGGCATGTCGGTCAGAAACGCCAATGTATTCAAACCCTGCCTTTTCTGCAGCTTCTGCTTGGGCAAGGAGCGATTCCGCGAAATTGATTACCGCCTCTCTTGATGGCGGAGGTTGATCGGGTGCACCCAAGCTTGAGTCTAAGTGAATTCCGATTCCACCTTTATTCACAGTCGAACTCCAAATTTAGTTTACAAAGGTCATGACGTAGGAGCCGCGCCCATCATGCGTTAACGGCCATTTCGCAGCGAACCGGGGAACGGCAGATCGTCTCCCTCGAGCACGTCGATGACCATGATTTCTTCACGTTGGCGCAGGCACTCAACATACTACTGGTAGTGGGTGTCTGTGACAACCGGATAAGCACGGAGGCAGGCTCGGTTACCTGCCCCTGTCGTTCATGTCTCAGAAGTTAAAGCCAATTTCAAGCCCAAAGGTACGGGGTGAGCCATACGCAGAAGTACCCCACAGGTTGGCAACGCCCAAACCTGTTGTCTGATATTCCTCATCGAGGATATTTCGTGCAAACACACCGATCCGATATCGATCGTCAGACTGATAAAACATCACCGAGCCATTGAGCAGGGTAACTTTCTCATGCACACTGGAAGCGGAGTTAAACACGCCGCTAAAATAGGAATCCGTATAGGTGAAATTTAGGTTGAAGGAAATTCGGCCGGCATCCATTATTGGCTGGTCATAAGTTATGCCGCCCGACGCGGTGGCATCCGGCGTTCGCTTAACCTCCAGCACACTGCAATCCTCGTTACCATTTGCGGGATTCCGATCCAGATCGCAGTTGAACTCGTCATACTTGGCGTCCAAGTAGCCCAAGGAGCCTTGGATGGTCAGAAACTCGGTAAGCCGAACCATCACTTCCAGTTCCACACCCTGAGAAGTGGATGCTCCGGCATTCGTTAGGACTGTTTCCTGTCCGATGGGTGAATCAGCCACCGGGATCACCGCCTCCAACTGCAATCCGCGGTATTCGGTGTAAAACGCAGCCAGATTCAAACGCATACGACCGTCGAGCAGATCTGACTTCAGACCAAGCTCAAAGGCATCCGATGTTTCCTCATCGAACGACAGCACAGCAGTTACCGGAGAGGTTGCCTGCTCATTGAAACCACCGGATCTAAACCCGGTGGTATAACTTGCATACATCATGGCATTGTCGTTCAAACGGTAATCTACACCGGCGCGGTAGGTCAGCCTATCCCAGTCGTTCTCCGGAGTAACCCGAAATTCCTCAGGTACCCCGATGGGCCGCAAGTTGAATTCCTTGTCCGTTTTGCTGTATCTGACGCCTAATGTGAATCCGAGGCGATCATTCACATGATAGTTACCTTCACTGAAAACAGCGTACGAGTCTGTTTTTTGGCCACCGTCCCCGGTTAGAAACAAACCCTCTGCGCCCCATGCAATTCCACTGAATGGGTGGCCGGAACCAAGGCTCGTAAGATTTATGTAATCGAGCTCATTATTCTGATAATAGGCACCCACCTGAAAATCGAATGCCTCCGAGAAAGTGGAGGCAAAGCGCAGTTCCTGGCTGAAGGTATCCCGATACACGGAACGCGTGGTGGAGTAGACGGGAACATTTTCACCTACGTAATCGTTGTACAAATCGGAATCCACTGACCGCCAACCGGTGATAGAGGTCACAGTGCCAAAGCCGACATCCCACGCTATATTGAGATAAGCCCCCCTGATATCGTACCAGTGCCCTGTGGTATCCGTATTTCCGATGGAGCTATCCAAACCCAAATGAGCCGCTCTTGGCACCAAACCAGTCTTGAACGGATCACCAAGCGGCAAGCCCAGTTCACCCCCTACGCCCCGACCGGGGTATCCCATAAAGTAGAAAAGATCAGAGCCGTAAAAACCATTGGGATCGTCGCCGGTCGACGTATTAATGACCGGCGGTGTGTCGCTGCGGTCTTTTTCCCATTCAAAACTGAGAAGAGCTTCAATATTCTCGCTGGGTGTGAAGAGCAAACGCCCACGAAAGGCGAGGAGATCCTTGCCACCCATATCGGTGCCGTCAACGGTATTCTCGTAGAAGCCGTTGCTCTGCGTGGACAGGATGGCAAGCCGCCCTGCCAGTACATCTGGCACTATGGGCATATCCACGGCGACCTTGGCCTCTTGATGGCCATAG
>CAYZLS010000080.1:2289-7745 GCA_964479355.1 uncultured Wenzhouxiangellaceae bacterium
AATCCCCATTCCCCGGTGGGACGTTTAGTGGTTGCATAGACCACGCCGCCGATCGTGTTCTTGCCAAACAACGTTCCTTGCGGGCCACGCAGAATTTCGATCTGCTGGAGATCGAACATGTTGAGGAGTGATCTCTGTGCGTGCCCGTAGTAGACGCCGTCAACCGCGACCGTAACGGCTGGATCGAGACTGGATGATTCTTCGCCCGTAGAGACGCCACGAATCGCGATCGTAGCGGAATTGAAACCGAGCATGCCCTCAATGCTCACGTTTGGCGAGTACCCGCCAATATCACGCAGGTCCTGCGGATTGAGTCGCTCAATATCAGCTTCGCCAAACGCCGATACGGCGACTGGAACATCCTGCAGGCTCTCTTGAACTTTCCGGGCGGTTACCGTCACTTCTTCGATCTCTAGGAGTTCGCTTTCATTCGTTTGCTGTGCTTGCAGAGGCGTTGGAGACATCGACGTAATCAAGGCTGCAAGGCCGCAACTGCTTAAGACTTTAATGGTAGAGTTCATATCCATATCCCCGGTAAGTTGACTTTCTTTTTTAGGTCTACGTAAAATGCCTGTGGGTCAAAAAGCTAGTACTCACAAAGCTAGCTACTCACATCATTAGCAACCCATTAATTGTGCCAGTGTTTTCTACTTCATAATGCAACCCGTGTCAAGCGGGAAAAGTAGCAAAGACATCTTAATTGCGTGCTTATCCGTGTGTCAGCCCAAAGTAGAAATGTCTCCTTACTTTAGAGAGTCCCCGATAGGGGATCCGTAAACCCTCGCCTTCAGGCGACGGATCGGTCGGTTAGATTATGCTGTGGGGATGGAGGATTACAAGCGCGGCAGTCACACGGTGTGGGAGTGTAAGTACCATCTGGTGTGGACGACGAAGTACCGTTATCAGGTGCTGGGCGGGGACGTCGGCGAGAGGTGTCGGGAGTTGCTGCGCGAGATCGCGCGCAGCAGCGCTATTGCGCCCGGGGCGAAATGGAGAACCGCATCAAGGAACAGCAACTGGATCTGTTTGCCGATCGCACCAGTTGCCACCGCTGATGGCCCAACCCGTTCCGCCTGTTGCTCTCGTCATTGGCTTATATGCTGCTGGAGGCGATCCGGCGGTTGGCCTTGCAGGGCACCGAACTGGCCCGGGCCTATGTCGGTACCCTGCGCCTGAAACTGCTCAAGATCGGTGCAGTGATCCTGCGCAATACCCGGCGCATCCGCTTCCCGCTGTCCGGCCCGCCTTCCCCGCATTACTCCGTCGAACCGGCAAAACTACAAAAAAATGGCCCTTGCGACCTTGTTCATGCAACATTGCGGCTAACATGGAAGAGACTACTGCTTGACATACTCGGATAAGGATGGTAATCGTTGGTACCGACATCTCACATTACTCACGGAGGGTAGCGGCATGGCGAAACAGTTGTTGGTTGTCTTGAGCAACTGCGTCGAGGGGCAGGACGACGAGTTCAACGATTGGTACACCAATCAGCACCTGGCCGACGTCCTCAAAGTCGAGGGCTTCGTGGCCGCGCAGCGCTTCCGCCTCTCAGACACCCAGCTTGAGGGGGCGAAAATGGCCTACCGCTACTTCGCCATATATGAAGTGGAGTCCGATGACCTTGAGCGACTCACTAAGGCTCTGCTAGCGGCAGCCTATACCGAGGCGATGCCTATCAGCGAAACGCTGGACTTGGAGCGGACGGACTCCTGGTTCTTCGCGCCCATCAGCGAGCGGGTGACTAAGGGGTGAGTATCGCCGGGCAGAGCTAGATCGGGCGTATCAAGGTCAAGGTGCGTTTGGGAATGGGAGGTGGCCCTCAAGGCCTGTGGGGAGCCAATTGTTCGCCGTCAACGATAGTCGGACAGACAGGGTGGTTTGAATAAGAGAGACTTTTACAGTGAATATGAACAGGGCGGCAATAAATATCTCGGTGAATGTGCTGAATGGTACTTCCGAGGGTGGCAAATCAATCCCGTTGAAGAATTTCAATCACTCACAGAGAATCTTGCTGAAAAACTCGCTTTGATTGATGACTCACTCTCTGAAACTGAAAAGAAATACATCCAATCCAGTCGAACAAAACAGGGCATTTTTCGTGATCGGCAACTTGCATTGTGGAAAAAATGCCCAATTACGGGGATAGTCATTCCAGCTTTGCTTGTCGCCAGTCATATCAAGCCATGGGCAAACTGTACCAATCCAGAGCGTCTCGACCCTGAAAACACAAACACTTCGGGATCGTTTCCTCCCTCGCGAGCGCGAGCTATGACCAATCGATGGGC
Source organism: uncultured Wenzhouxiangellaceae bacterium (assembly GCA_964479355.1). Classification (GTDB taxonomy): domain Bacteria; phylum Pseudomonadota; class Gammaproteobacteria; order Xanthomonadales; family SZUA-36; genus SZUA-36. Next base: position 4,578 of record CAYZLS010000080.1, read on the forward strand.
CTATTCGCTGATCCAGATTCCGATTCCCGCAACCAAACGCCTACTCAAAAGTAACTGAACATATCAATATTTATACTATTAAAATTAGCTAGTTGCATAATGCAACCGTGTGAGAAACTCTACAGGTATCAGAATTTGAGTTTAACTAGCTGACGGACTCTGGCTCCGCCAGTGGGGGTTCGAGCCCATCTCCCCCAGCCAATAAAAAACCTGTTCAATCAGGATGTTACAAAAGTAAATCTTAGCCCCTATAATTAAAGTCTCTACTTTTTCCCTACATTGTCCCCTACATGAAATGCTTTTAATTGGTATAATTGGACACCAGTTGCAGCAACGCACGGGAACAATCATGGCGAACCGGACGAACGAACTCACCCCGAAGCAACTCCACTTCTGCCGAGTAGTGGCATCAGGCGGCACACTAAGTGACAGCTACAAGGAAAGCTACGACGCAGACCGCGTGAGTGAAGGAGCGATATACCCTTCTGGGCGTCGAGCGTCCCAAATAGCGTCACGTCGTCCTGTGCTCGCGCTGGCGTAGACAACGTATTCATCGTATCGTATATTATATCGATATGCGTAGACGATCGACATTCAAGCTGTTGTTGTTGACACTGTTATTTACGGCCAGCAACGTTGCCATGGCAGCTCATGAAGTTGGGCACATGATGGGTCCGGACGAAACCCAGCAATGTCCCTTGTGTGTCAGCGGAACCAAGCCATGTATCGAGCCGGTTCCGAATGTGGCGCCGGAGTTGCCCGACCTCGAAAATTTCCATACCAACCCGGCCGGTACTGGTTGCCTGCAATCCAACGCGGCATGCCACGACCAGAACCCCCGAGCACCACCTTCAATCGCCTGAATTTCTGACTTTTCTGTTGGTACCACTGCTGCTGTTCCCTGGCAGTTGTGGCTTGGAAATATGGAGGCGACATGAATCATTTTATTCTTTCAGGTGTGCTGCTGGCATGCTGCATTATCGTTACACCCACTGTGCTCGGGCAGGATGATTTTCCCGACTTGCGCAGGGCATTAGAGCTGATGCGGGCCGATTACGAGGCCAGGATTTCGGCGCTTGAACGGAGGCTGGAAGCCACCGAAGAAAAATCGGCACAGCCAGTTGTGTCTGCCGTGGAGCCCGTTACCGCAAACGCGAGTGCGGGCAGCAACGCGTTTAATCCGGCCATGAGCGTAATTTTCCTGGGCCAAGCTTTGGCCTATGGCAATGATCCTGAAGCGTATTTCATCCCGGGATTTCCACTGGGTGGTGAGTCCCGGCCGGCGGCGGAGGGGTTTTCACTCGGCGAGACCGAGATCGATATCTCTGCCAACGTGGATGACAAGTTCACCGCGTGGTTGACGGTGCCTGTGGTCATTGAGGACGGCGACACAGTCGTTGAGATCGAGGAGGCCTGGATCGAAACCCTGGGCCTGCCGGCTGGGTTATCCGCACGTTTGGGGCGCATGTTTTCCAATGTCGGCTACCTCAATGAGAAGCATGCCCATACTTGGGATTTTGTCGACCAGCCGTTGGCTTACAAGGCCTTCATGGGTGGCCAGTACATCGACGACGGGGCCCGCCTGAGCTGGGTCGCGCCCACCGATCTGTATTTCGAACTGGGCGGGGAAATCATGCGCGGCGACCGTTATCCCTTCGCCGGCGCCGGCAATTCCGGTTTCGGCACACACACGCTGCATGCTCGCCTCGGTGGAGACGTCGGTTTCAGCCATAGTTGGCAGGTCGGAGTTTCATACCTGTCTGGCGAAAGCAAAGACCGCGAGTCAGGTGACGAAGACGATCCACTACTGTTTACCGGCGACGCTGACGTGTGGGTGGTCGACTTTGTCTGGAAATGGTCGCCCAATGGCAATTGGAGGGCGCGCAACTTGAAGTTTCAGTTCGAATACCTGCAGCGCAGTGAAAACGGTATGTACCTGTTGACTGACGGGCAGGAATTACCCTGGAATGTGGAACAGGACGGTTGGTATGCACAGGCGGTATACCAGTTCGTACCTCAGTGGCGTGTAGGCGCAAGGATCGAAGCCTTGTCCGGCGACGATCCCGGGACAGCTTTCGGTAGCACAGCCCTGGCGCTGGCAGACAGCAGTCCTTCCCGTTACAGCTTGATGGCGGACTGGTCGAACAGCGAGTTCAGCCGCCTGCGACTGCAGTACACGCGGGACCAGGCCGGTGAAATCGACGACCATCAATGGAGCCTGCAATATATCCTCAGTATCGGCGCGCATGGCGCGCATAGTTTTTAGGGGGCCGTCATGCATCGATGTATTTACCTGACATTTCTCCTAATCACTGTGCCGCTGGCGCAGGCAGACCTGCGGGTGTTTGCCTGTGAACCAGAATGGGAAGCCCTGGCGGTGGAAATTGGCGGGAACCTGGTCAAAGCTGACTGCGCCACCCATGCCCTCCAGGATCCCCACTACATCCAGGCGCGCCCCAGCCTTATCGCCAGGTTACGCAAGGCTGACTTGCTGGTCTGCTCTGGGGCAAACATGGAAATTGGCTGGTTGCCTCAGTTGTTGAGAAAGGCCAACAACCCAGGTGTGCGCCCCGGTAACATCGGGTTCTTCGAGGCCAGCAGCTTCGTGCCGCGCTTGGATGTGCCGGACAACGTTGACCGGGCCAAGGGCGATGTGCATCCACAGGGCAATCCACATGTACAGGCCAATCCGCACAACATTCTCATGATTGCGCAGGCCCTGGCCGGGAAATTGGCGCAGCTGGATCCGGTCAATGCCGACCGGTACAGGCAAGGGGGTGTAGATTTCCTTGAGCGTTGGAAGGAGGCTATTGCGGCCTGGGAAGACCGGGCGGTGGCTCTGCGCGGTAAACGCGTCGTTACGCACCACAAATCGTGGGTCTATCTTCAGGACTGGTTGGGACTGGTGGAGGTGGCGACCTTGGAATCCGTACCGGGTATACCGCCCACCACAAACCACCTCGGCAAGCTGCTACGCATGTTTGGTGCTCAGGGTAGCACCGCCGAGTATATTATCCGTGCACCCTACCAAAGCGCAAAGGCGTCTCAATGGCTATCCGAACGCACAGGGATCCCCGCGCTCATGCTGCCATTGAGTGTGGGTGGCAGTGATGGTGCCACGAACTTGTTCAGCCTGTTCGACGATATCCTGGACCGCCTACTAGAGGC
>CAYZLS010000081.1:0-7723 GCA_964479355.1 uncultured Wenzhouxiangellaceae bacterium
GTCGTGCGTGCCAATCGGCACTTAAGTTCCAAACAGAATGCAACACTACACTAGGTTCACAGATATGCCGGTTTAGTTTAGACTTAAACTAATAACTACCACCTGGGTTGCATTAAATGAAAACTGCTTGTATCGGCGGTGGACCTGCAGGTCTCTACTTTGCGATTTCGATGAAACTGCGTTCACCGGATCACGAGGTCACGGTTTTTGAACGAAACCGGGCCGATGATACCTTTGGCTGGGGCGTGGTTTTTTCCGATGGAGTTCTTGCCGGGCTGGCCAGGAATGATGCATTGTCTGCCGAGCGGGTGACCGATGGTTTTATTCACTGGGATGACATCGACGTTCATTTCAAAGATGAAGTCATTAGTTCCGGTGGACATGGGTTTTGCGGTATCGGTCGCCAACACCTGTTGAATATACTCTATCGGCGGGCTGAGGAACTTGGGGTAAAGCTGCTATTTGAAACCGAGGTGGAGCCGAATCTGGATCAGTTTGCTGATTACGACCTGGTGATTGCTTCTGATGGTATCAACAGCCGCTTCAGGGAGGCCTATTGGGAGCACCTTGATGTAGACATCGATGTGCGGCCGAATAAATTTATCTGGCTGGGCACGCACAAGCTATTTGATGCATTCACATTTATTTTTAAACAAACAGCCCAGGGCTGGATCTGGGTCCATGCCTACCGGTTTGACCAGGATACATCCACATTTATTGTTGAATGTGAGGAATCGACCTGGGTGGCACTGGGATTTGACCAGATGAGCCAAGATGAATGTTCTCGCTACCTCGAAGATCTGTTCAGCGAGTATCTCGATGGCAATGCGCTGATGAGCAATGCCAAACATATTCGCGGCTCAGCCTGGATCAGTTTCCCACGCGTGCTGTGTGGGCAATGGCATTACCGTAACCTTATCCTGATCGGTGATGCCGCGCATACGGCCCATTTTTCGATTGGTTCAGGTACCCGACTTGGTTTTGAAGATGCAATCGATCTTGCCGATGCACTCAATTCCAATGCAGATATCGACCAGGCTCTGGAAGAGTACCGGGAAAAACGAACAATCGAGGTATTGCGGCTACAAAGCGCAGCCCGTAACTCGATGCAATGGTTTGAAAACTTGCCGCGCTATACAGACCTTGAACCCATGCAGTTCAATTATGCATTGTTGACCCGCTCCCAGCGGGTAAGCCATGAAAATCTCCGCCTGCGAGACCCGGTCTGGCTCAAACGCATGGAGCAGTGGTTTTCGCAGCAGGCGACCGGCATGGCCGAGATCGGTGGTGAAACAGTGCCACCAATGTTTGTACCGTTCAGGCTGCGGGAGATGGTGCTGAAGAATCGAGTTGCCGTTTCTCCCATGGCTATGTATAGCTCGGTTAACGGTACACCCAGCGATTTCCACCTGGTACATCTTGGCGCAAGGGCACAGGGCGGTGCCGGTCTGATCATGACTGAAATGGTGGCTGTATCCAGTGATGCGCGTATTACCCCTGGGTGCGTTGGGCTGTATGACGATGAACACATGGCGCCCTGGAAGAGAATTGTCGGTTTCGTGCACGCCAACGATTCGAGTAAAATCTGTTTGCAGCTTGGCCATTCGGGCCCGAAAGGGGCCACCAAATTGATGGGAAGTAATCGCTGCCTCGCCAGTGCCTTGGACGCCTGATAATCAGGTGCCCAGGGAGATGACCAGGGCAGATATGGACCAGGTACGGGATGATTTTGTGCGCGCTGCCGGGCGTGCGCAAAGCTGTGGTTTCGATATGCTTGAGATGCATTTTGCCCACGGCTATTTGCTGTCCGGTTTCATATCACCACTGAGTAATCAGCGCACCGACGAATATGGCGGTAATCTGGAAAACCGGTTGCGCTATCCGCTTGAAGTGTTTTCAGCCGTGCGTGAGGTCTGGCCACAAGCCAAGCCGATGTCGGTGCGCATATCTGCCACCGACTGGGTTGAAGAGGGTTTGGGCGGGGATGATGCCGTGCAGATTGCCCGAATCTTCGCAGCAGCAGGTGTTGATATTATGGACATCTCTGCAGGCGGCACCAGCACCCAGGCCAGCCCTGTCTACGGGCGAATGTTCCAGACACCTTTAAGTGATCAAGTCAGAAGCGAAGCGGAGATTCCGACCATGACGGTTGGAAACATCTACGAAACCGATCACCTCAACAGTATTGTTGCATCTGGCCGTGCCGACCTGTGTTGCCTGGCCAGACCTCACCTGGCAGATCCTTACTGGACGTTGCACGCTGCGGCGCAACTGGGTTATACAGGCCAGAAGTGGCCCGTGCAATACGTTGCCGGACACAATCAATATGCGCGTAATCTGGCCCGGGCTGCCGAGATGGTAATCAACGCATGAACCGGATTCGCTTTTATCAATAGCAAGAATGGTAAAAAAATGACAAACAGAACACAAACAGCAATTGATAAACTAGGGCAGGTACCACGTCAAAAAATGGCGCTGCGAAATTGGTTGGGGTTGTTGACTTCGTCGCAACTAATCGAAAAAAAAGTAAGGACGCGCTTTCGCAAAGAGTTCGATACCACTTTGCCCCGTTTTGATGTCATGGCGGCACTGGCGCGTGAGCCAAAGGGACAAACCATGGGTGAAGTGTCGCGTTGGCTGCTGGTTTCAAGTGGCAATGTCACCGGTATCATGTCACGCTTGGTCACTAATGGTATGGTTATCCGTACCCGCTCTGAAATTGATCGGCGCTCACACTTGGTCAAGCTCAGCCGAAAGGGGCAGAAAGAATTTGAACGATTGTCGTTAACCCATGAAAAATGGATCTGTACGATGCTTCTTGGTATGACCCGGCAGGAAATGGTGACGCTTGATAGCTTGCTGAAGAAAGTCAAGTTGTCGCTGGCCCAGGAAGAAACTGCATGAGTGAGCATTTTTTGTGGCAGCTCGAGGGTGAGGTTGCAAAAATCACGCTCAATCGCCCGGATAAAAAGAACCCGTTAACATTTGAGTCTTATGCGGAGTTGCGCGATACCTTTCGCGACCTGATGAAAGACGATTCGGTGCATGCCGTGGTGATTTCCGGTGCCGGTGGTAATTTCTGCTCCGGTGGCGATGTGCATGAAATCATCGGTCCGCTTACCCGGATGGACATGAGTGGTTTGCTTGCGTTTACCCGCATGACAGGCGATCTGATCAAGGCCATCCGCAATTGCCCGCAACCGGTTATCGCAGCCATTGATGGGGTGTGTGTGGGTGCGGGTGCAGCGATTGCGATGGCAGCCGATATGCGTTTTGGTACGGTGCAAAGCAAAACGGCTTTTCTATTCACCCGTGTCGGCCTAGCGGGCTGTGATATGGGGGCCTGTGCCATGTTACCGAGAATTATTGGCCAGGGGCGGGCCTCGGAGTTACTGTTCACTGGTCGCTCAATGTCAGGTGAAGAAGCATTCAGGTGGGGTTTTTTCAACCGCCTGTGTGGGCCTGAAACGGTGCAATCTGAATCGGTGGCGATGGCACAACGCCTTGTTGACGGCCCAAATTTTGCCCATGCTGTGACTAAGAACCAACTCAATATCGAGTGGGATATGCCGCTTGATACCGCCATCGAAGCAGAAGCACAAGCCCAGGCGATCTGCATGCAGACCGAAGATTTCAAGCGCGCCTATCGGGCTTTTGTAGCCAAAGAAAAACCACGCTTCGAGGATGACTGATGCCGGATTCGAGTTATTTAGACTGGCCATTTCTGCAGCTCTGTCACCGCGAACTCAAGGCTGAACTGGAGCAGTGGTGTGCAGCAAATTCTGCAGGCCTGGAACCCGACATTGAGGCTGGACCGAGCGGACTGGATGCAGCCTGTCGCAGCCTAGTAACCTTGCTCGGTGCAGGGGGCTGGCTGCGATATGTGGTGCCTGAACTTGGTGGACACGAACGCCATCCTCTGGATGTGCGCAGCTTGTGCCTGCTGCGCGAAACCCTTGCCCATCATTCGGGCCTGGCTGATTTTTGCTTTGCCATGCAGGGGCTTGGCAGTGGCCCAATCAGCTTGTTTGGCAGCCCGGAGTTACAGGCAGAGTTTTTACCGGCAGTTGCCTCAGGTAAAGCCATTGCGGCCTTTGCGCTATCAGAGCAGCAGGCGGGTTCTGATGTCAGCGCATTGGCAACCCGGGCCGAGCGTAAGGGTGAGCATTACATTCTCAATGGTGAAAAAACTTGGATATCCAATGCCGGGCTGGCTGACTTTTACACGGTATTTGCACGCACCGGCGAGGCTCCCGGTGTCAAGGGTTTGAGTGCCTTTGTAGTGCCTGCCGATAGCCTCGGGCTAAGCGTTAGCGAACGTATCGACATCATTGCACCCCACCCGTTAGGTACTTTGCAGTTCGAAAACTGCGCGGTCCCCCGTAGCCATCTGCTGGTGATGCCGGGACAGGGATTTGAGGTCGCAATGGCAACCCTAGACGTGTTCCGTACCACCGTCGCTGCCGCCGCGCTCGGTTTTGCGCGCCGTGCATATGATGCCACACTCTCGCATGTGCTCCAGCGGAAATTATTTGGTGCTCCATTGGCCGAATTGCAAATGACCCAGGCATCCATTGCGGATATGGCACTGGATATCGATGCAAGTGCATTGCTGGTTTATCGCTCTGCCTGGGCAAAAGATAGTGGCCAGGCACGGGTAACCCGGGAAGCCGCAATGGCCAAACTGCATGCAACCGAGCAGGCCCAACAGGTCATTGACCGTGCGGTACAGCTATTTGGCGGTCTGGGTGTGACTTCCGGTGAGGTGGTGGAGCGCTTATATCGTGAAATCCGTTCCTTGCGAATTTATGAAGGCGCCAGTGAAGTTCAAAAAGTGATTATTGCCCGCAACGAATACAAACGGTTCAAAAAATAAATAGACAGGAGCACTGGTGCTCCTTCAATGTGACAACTGCGGATTCAGAGGTTCCCAGATGTACCAGAACAAGGCGCAGGCCGCAGAGAATGGCGTGTCCTTTTCAAGGACTGCAACGCCGTACTGGGGCATCTGGGATCCTCCCTGCGGGCGAACTGGGAAGTGGTCATCCGTGGCGTTGCACCTCTTGGCAAGGACTAGGCCATTACCCGCGAGGTGCGCATTACGGCCAACCACTTCCCAGCTCGCTAAACTCGCAGTTATTACATCGAGGGAGCACTAACATGTCTCACCAAATTCTCCTGCCGCCGGGTTGGTCGCGTCCACACGGCTACTCCAACGGTATCGCCGCGCAAGGGCGGATGGTTTTTGTTGCCGGCCAGATTGGCTGGGATGAAAACCAGACCATCCAGACCCAGCGCATGGCAAGCCAGATCGAGCAGACCCTGAAAAACACCATTGCCGTGCTCAAAGAGGCGGGTGCAGAACCACAGCATATCGTCAGGATGACCTGGTACATCACCAGTCGGGACGAGTATCTGGATGAGATCAGGGATATCGGCAGTATCTGGAGAGCAGTGATCGGCAAGCATTATCCAGCCATGGCTGTGATTGAAATTTCTGCACTGATTGAAAGCCGGGCCAAGGTCGAAATAGAAACCACTGCAGTGGTCCCTGTAGATTAACTGTTAAAACATCAATGTATCGGCCCTCGCAACGGATAAAACACAAGCCTGAGCCAGGCGCATCGCCATCCGCCGGCGAAGCGGAGGCTGCGTTGCTGTTCAAAGCGATTGGCTATGGCAATTTAAACTTGGAGCAGCGCACCTGGGTGCCGGCAATGGTGCCCTGGCGTGCCAGCGAAGACGGGTTTGTGACCGATGACATATTGCAGTGGTATGAGCGGATGGCTCGTGGCCGGCCGGGTGCGCTGGTGGTTGAAGCAACCGGCATTCGTGATATTCCAAGCGGCCCCTTATTGCGTATCAGTGACGATCGTTTTGTCCCGGGACTGCACACACTGGCTGATGTAGTACACCGCGTCAGTGGTGGGCATACGCAGTTATTCATCCAGATTATCGATTTCCTGGCGATCCGGCGTCGTCCGGAACGCAGTACCTATATCAACCGTTTCTTGAAGATTACCGACCGCCACCGGCAGCGTTTGGATGCGACCGGATCTGGTGATTCTGAACTACGTGCAAAGCTGTTGGCATTGCCGGATGAAGCCTTGCAGGATGTGCTGGCAAAACGTGAATATGAAAGCCTCACTATGGGCTATCGGGAACGTGTTACCGATGTCCATCTGCCACACATACGTGACCTGCCCGATAGGTTACCGGATTTGTTTGCGGCCGCAGCAGGCCGTGCTCAGGACGCGGGTATAGATGGGGTGGAACTGCATTATGCGCATGGCTATACCATGGCTTCTTTTTTGTCAGCGGGTAATGATCGTGCCGATACTTATGGTGGCAGTCAGGTGAACCGACTGCGGTTGCCGCTGGAAGTCTACCATCGGGTGCGCGAGGTGGTGGGTAAAGACTACGTTGTTGGTTGTCGGTACCTGAGTGATGAATGTATTGATAACGGCAGTGATGTCGAGGATGCAAAGTATTTCGGGGTCGAATTTGCCCGGGCGGGGATGGATTTTATATCCCTTTCCCGGGGTGGAAAATTCGAGGATGCAGCCCAACCAAAAGCAGGTTGGGCGGCCTACCCTTATACCGGGCCGAGTGGTTACGAATGCATGCCGTCTTATATTTCGGATGAGCAGGGGCCGTTTGGCCGCAACTTCAAACCCGTAGCAGCCATCCGTGAGGCGGTACGCGCGGCGGGATTTGAGACACCCATCGTGGTGGCTGGTGGCATACATGGTTTTGCGCAAGCCGAGGCGGTACTCGCCGACGGGGTTGCTGATATCGTCGCTGCAGCCAGACAAAGCCTGGCGGACCCGGACTGGTTTTTAAAGCTACGACTGGGCTGTGGTGATGAAATACGGGTGTGTGAGTACACCAACTCCTGTGAAGGGTTGGACCAGAAACACAAGCAGGTAACCTGTAAATTGTGGGACCGCAAAAATCTTGATGGGGCGGGCATCAGACTGAGCCGGGACGGCCGGCGACGGCTGGTTGCGCCCCCCTGGAAGCCTTGATGAATTTGAGGATTTAGTCTCGCTTAATAATCTGCAAGAGATGTTCTTTATTGAGAAATATCAAAATTGCTGACATTAGCCAAATCCCGCAGACTGAGGCAAATAGCAGTCCACCATCCCCTCGTACGTCAACGCCGGGCGGAGTGAAAAGGTGAAAAAATATCGCCCCAGATATAATGCCTAATAACATTAACGCACCTATTGGGATCAAAAATTTACGTGCGGCAAATAAGCCGGTCAACATCACCAGTGAGGCGACTAATTCCCCAGTGTCTATCACATAAGCATTGAATATTCCGGGGGGAAGAAATAAGCCCTCAATACCAAAGGCGTCAGCTGCCCAAGTATTCAGTGTGCCAAAAATATGCACGGTGTCGACTGAGTTGGTAAATTTAAAACGTAGCGCTTGAATTAAAACGATACTGATATAAAGCACCATCGCGCCCGTCATAGTTTTTTTATTTAGATATTTTTTCAACATATGGATTTCTAACCTAACTTAGAAGAGTATAAGGCTCTTAAACATTATATTTCCAATAACCCCAAAGTATCGAACGGCAATTCATAGCGGGTTTTCAGACAGACTGCTGCACAAGCTGATCATATTTGGGAGTGCCAGAACCAATTCTGGCTGGGTACATTGTCAAGCCCAAGATCTCTGATCCACTCAACCTGTCAGGGTTTCGGGTTGTTGA
>CAYZLS010000082.1:0-7657 GCA_964479355.1 uncultured Wenzhouxiangellaceae bacterium
GACGACGAGTCGGTGGCGTCGGGAGGCACGGTGGAGGATCTTGATTCGTCGGACAACGATGGTGATCACGGTGCGCGCAGCGCGGCGAAGCGTCCGGTGAGCGACGTGCGGAAGGCTACAGCGCGCGGCCCGAACGACGGCAAGAGCGACCCAGTTGTCGTGGTGCCCAGCCGCGGTGCGATGGCGCGGGCGCAGCGGCGCGACAAGGAGCTGCGTGCGCGCGTGTTCAGCAAGATGCGCCGCGGGCAGCGCAGCCTGTCGGGCAAGGACCGCCGCGGGCGCAAGCACTTGTACGAGCGCGATGAGGTCGACGGACTGCTGACGGTGCGACTTGCCGACGGTGGAGAGCCGCGCGTCGTGGTGCCGCAGGCGCTGTGGGCGACGGTGGCCCAGCTGTGCCACGACGTTCCGACCGCAGGTCATGGCGACGCGGTGCGCACGCTGCACCGCGCACGACGTAGCTACCACTGGCCAGGCATGGCCGGGTTTCTGCACGAGCACGTGGCGGCCTGCGAGGAGTGTCAGTGGCAGCGCAAGCCGGGCGAGCGAGACAAGCCGCGATCGTCGCGGCCGCTGCACCCGTCCGCGCCATTCGTCAACCTGTTCTTCGACTTCGTGGGCCCGCTGAAGGCGGACCGTGAAGGCAACGAGTATGTCCTCACGATGCACGACGGGTTCACCAAGTTCTGCGTGCTGGTGGCCTGTCGCACGGACGACGCAGAGACGGTTGTCCGGGCCGTGATGGAGCAGTGGATCGCGCTGTTCGGCACCTTCCCGCGGATCGGCAGCGACCGCGGCTCGCACTTTGTGAACCGCGTGATGGCGGAGCTGCAGTCGTGGCTGCACATCCGCGCGTCGCGCACGCCAGCATACGCGCCGGAGTCCAATGGCTCGCTGGAGCGCATGCACTATCCCATGATGCGCTCGCTGCGCAAGCTGGTGCGCGAGGAGCCGCAGCGCTGGGGCGAGTACGTCAAGTGCGTGCAGCTGGCGCTCAACACGTCCTTGCACGCGGGCATCGGCATGACGCCTTTCCGTGCCGTGTTCGGACGGGAGGCGCGCATGGCCTTTGAGGACGTGGCGGCGGATGCAACACGCTCGACGGTCAAGGACTACGCGCGCCACATGATGTACCGCCTCAGCCGCGCGTGGGCCGACGTTCGACACGCGCTAAACGAGCAGCACGCCAAAACGGCGCGTGCTGTCGAGCGCCAGGAGCGGCCTGGGCACGTGGTCGACAACCTCACGGAGGGCGACCTGGTGCTGCGGACGCGGCGCAAGCGCACGAAGCTGGAGCCCATGATGCGCGGCGTGTTCATCGTGGAAAAACGTGTGGACGCCGACGGCAAGGTGTACCTTGTGCGGCGCAAGGACGGGCAGGAGCTGTTCAGTGTTGCGCGCCGCGATTTGCGCCGCTTCGTGCCGAAGCGCATCACTGGCGAGGGCATCGACTTCCGCGGGCGTCACGGTGAGAGCTGCGTGACGTGCGGCGGCGGCGGCGCGCTGCTACGCTGCACGACGTGCTCCAACGTGTTCTGCCCGCGCCACCGGCCGAAGACCGCGAAGGCGGGCGAGTGGGCATGCGCTGAGTGCGTACCCGACGACGCCGCGGACGACGACACCGGCGATGAGGCGGAGGCAGACGGCGAGGTGCCAGTGCGTCTGGCAGACGCGCGCAGCGACGAGCCCGTGCCGTTGCAGCAAGACAACGCTCCGGGCCTGCGGCCAACCGCGGCGCAGCGGGCTCTGCTCGAGCGCGAGCAGAAGCGGCAGCGCAGGAAGGCCAGGCTGGAGCGCAACCGCACGGAGTACATGCGGCGTGGAGGCGACGACGTCAATCAGCTGGGCTGCGGGCGCTGTGTGTTCTCACGCAACGGCTGCAGCGGGTGTCGGCGACGTGTGGCGCGGCGCGCGGCTTTGGAGGGAGCGCGGAGGTCAGCCGCTGCGATTGTGAAGACGCGCGAGTCGGCCGAGAAGGCGATCCAGAAGCTCGTGCGTCCGAGTGGCAGGGCCGACGATCACTGGCCGGCTCCACCAGTGCCACCTCGCGCCATTGGCGAGCATGCGCGCGCCTACCTGGAACGGCTGGAGCGGCGCGAGGCGGAGGCGCAGGTGGCGGCCGACGTGCCAGGCCTGCAGGCGCTGCTCACGCGCATCTGGGAGGCCTACAAGGTGTATGCCGACCAGACCCCCGAGCGCGCAGCGCGCATCGTGGCGCCGCATCACACTGCACGCATGTACGAGCTGCGGCCGGAGTGGGTGCCATGGACTGCGGGCGCACTGGCGCCGCTGAACGCTCAGAAGCGGTGGGCCTTCAACGCGCACATGATGGCGCTGTTGGCTCGCGGACGCGTGCGCCGAGCGCGGCCAGGTGAGGCGCTGGTCGTGTCGCAGCGGACGCACGTCATCCCCAAGTCGCACGCCGAGCCCAAGGCCAATGACCACCCAGAGGTCACTGCGCACGCCGACGTGCTGCGTAGGCACCTGCAGTCGCAGCGGTCGAACGGGCGCGCTCCTGTGGAGGCACCGGCAAAGGAGGAGGTGCACGTGTCGACGCGCTTCTTCCGTAAGCTGTGGCGGATGATCTTTGACGCGCGAGACCAGAACGATGAGACCACGCGGCTGCGTGGAAACAAGCTGCCGCGCTACAAGGACCTGCTCGCGCGCTTTGGCGGGGCGAAGCTGTACACGGCGGCAGATGTGGAGGACGGGTTCCACAGTCTGGCAATTCCGGAAGACCAGCAGTGGAAGACGGCATTCCCAGGGCGGACGCCGGAGTTCCCGGGAATGTGGGTCATGACCTGCGCACAGATGGGCGGGAAGAACGTGGCGGAGGTGTTCCACAACGTCTTCAACACCATCGTCGGCGAAGCGCCGCCCGTGGTGCTGCCTCTGCGCCCGGTCATGGACAACGAATACCCGTCGCCGACGGTCCGCGTTGAGGGCGCTGTGCCGCCCGCGGATGCGCCAGCGGTTGTGACTGTGATGCAGGAGGCGAAGGAATTCTTGCGACAGCACCGCGTGGAAGCGCGGTCGCGATGACGGCGAGCTCGCCGTGCCAAGACGGCGGCTACCGTCAGGGGGGCGCTGTTGGAGGTTTGGCCGTGGCAACGGTGCCGACACAAGGCGCTGAGAGACGCGCTGTTGCTGCAGTTCCGCAGCCTTCCGTGCGGAACGCACGAGAGGCGTTGGGTTGACTTTCGTGGTGGTGAGAGCACTACCCGTCAATAGACGACTTGTACTGAAGTGTATCAGTGGTTCCGGTACCGGGACTCGGTTGGTTGATTGGCGGGCGGCGTTTGGGCGACGGCTGACAACGGGGCGGGCGCTTGACGCTCCTGCCAGTCAGTGAGCGTGTCGCTGCAAACGCGGTAACGGGTGCCCGGCGGAAGCGGGCCCTGTGTTCCCTCGTGCGCGCCGAGTGGCGTGCCAGGGCTGTACCCTGCCAGAGGGCGTGCGTGTGCGCGTCGGTGGGAGGAGGGCGCCGAGAGGGCGGCCTTGAGCGCCTGTGTGAGCCGAAGCGGCAATTTGCCGTCTACAGCAACAGGTTGTGAGCGGCTGGCTAGTCCGCCGCAACAGAAGGAACGTCTGTCCTGACGTGAGGACCCGCAGGGAACGGGCACACTAGGCCCTATGGCGGCGCGCGAGACTACGGCACGGCGGTCGGGGGGCGGGGGCGTCGGCGCAGTGCCGATGCCCAACCTGGACGATTCGGCCCAAGGCGTGTCGCAGCGTGGCGGTGCCCCAAGCGCGATAGACAGAGGGGCTGGCGACGCGGCAGCGGCAGTACGCGCGCGGACGGTGGCGGCGCGGCTCGGAGCGAGCGGCGGGGCTCGCAGTGACCTGGCGCGCTCAATTCTCTTCGACGCATTTGGCGCGGGCGTGAGCAGCGCAGTTGACGAGACCAACACGCCGGCGGTGGTCGAGGACGAGACCAAGGAGGACAACGGCGACCTGACGGACGCGCGGGAGCGCGACCAGCTGGCTACTGTCATTGTCGAGCAGGACCAGGTCATGGCGGCGCAGCGGCGCGAGCTCGAGGCGCTCAAGCAGGAGCTGGCGGCGCGCGTCAAGGCAGCGATCGATGAGGCGACTCCGCGCACGCTGCCACTGCCCCACCATGAGGGCGCGACGCGTGCGAGCTCGGCCGTCTTCAGCGCGCACCGCGCGAGTCGTGTGCCGGCAGGGTCGGCGATCACGATGGCGGGCTCTGCAGGCGCGCTGTCGTCGTCACAGCTGGCCGCAAGCGCAGCCGTGGCACCGCCTCCCAGCGCTGTGGCGTCGGCTGCGTCGCACGATGATGGCCTGCTGGCGTCGACGACGGCCAGCGCCCGCGCGGCGCGGTACGAGAAGGAGCGCTTCAAAAAGAGCCTCAAGAACTGTGCCGACGCCCTCAAAGAGGCGCTGCCCGAGCTCAAGTTCGAGGAGCTGCGTGGTGACACTAGCGGCAACGAGCAGCTGTACAAGTTCGTCCGTGCGGCGGAGATGCAGTACGACCACTGGCGCAACGAGCTCGGGCCCGAGGCCGCGGGCGGTGAGCTGGCGGCTCGCCTGCAGCAGACGGTCAAGGGCGACGAGGGCGCCTTCACCGCGCTGTCCGACATCCTGGGCTGGCGTGACAAGCTGAACTGGCTGGTCGGCAACTACATGGGCGCAACCGCCGCGGAGGACGCCTACAACGCGGTCACGGCGCCGACCAACGAGCCGGGCGGCCTGGCTATCGACCTGCGCGCCTTCCTCAACAACGTGGCGATGTATAAGAACCTCACCGGCAACCTGCCGTACGCCAACGACACGGCGGCGCTGCCCTTCTACCTCCGGCGCTGGAACGACGCCGCGGCGCCGCAGCTCGTGGCACTGCGCGAGAAACTGCAGGAGCTGAACATCACGACGCTGCCCGGTCTGGAGAACGCCCTGGCGCGCGGGCAGCTGCGCCCCTTCACGGACCCGTCGGGCACGCAGCGCATCCCCACGTCAACGGTCAGCGCGGCGCCCGTGACGACGCGTCACGGCGCGAGCCTGGACGCGCAGGTTGCGGGCGGCGCGGCTGGCGGCGCCGGCGGCGCTCCTCCGCGCTTCGACAAGCGCCGCTGCTGGTGGTGCAACGAGGTGGGCCACGTGCGCTCGCGCTTCATGGACGGCAAGCGCGTGCAGACCTGCCCGTCCGAGGCCGCTGGCGCACCAAAGCACAAGGACAGCATGCTGGCCAAGAAGGAGCGCGGCGAGAAGACGAGCATGTTCACGTCGCGCGCTGCTGCCCGGCGCCGCGGTGACCCTGCGGCCGGCAAGGACAAGGACGACGCCACGGCTATGGCAGTCGTTGTCGCCGCCATGCACAGCCGCCTGGAGGCGCTCGAGACGGAGAAGGCGGCCGAGGCTACGGCCTTCGCGCGCGCGCAGGAGGCGAGCCACGGCAGCCCGAACGTGCCGCCGCCGTCGGCGATCGGCTACGACGACGCCGCATCCGTGCAGTCGCAGGTCGACCGTGCGACGACGGCTGCGCTGCGCGCCGTCCTCGCGAGCGGCGCCTCGACGAGTGAGGCGGAGACGGAAATCAAGTCGGACAATGCATCGTCCACGCGTCCCTTCTATTCAGCTGTGTCTGCGTCACTGCCGCTCGACGGCGTCTACACTGTCCAAGTCGCGGCGCTGGTCGGCGACAGCGGCCGGCATCTGCGCTACTGGCAGCGTGTCGCCGACCGCGGCAACCTGCGCGCTTGCGCCGACAGTGGCACTGACGTGTCGCTGATCGAGAACTCAGCAGTGCTCCGCCTCGGGCTCACAACCGAGCCGATGCGGGTGAACGTCGTCGGCGCCGGCAACAAGGTGCTGACATGCACGCAGGGCGCCGTGGTGCCGCTGCAGTTCGGCGACGTCGCGTTCCCATCCTTCGGCAAGGTGTGGGACACGGCCAGCTCGCGCTACGGCGAGCTGCGACGCGCAGTTGTTGTGCCGGACGGGGCTATCCCCATCTCAGACACGGAGTACCTCCTCGGTGCCGACATCCAGAACGGCTCGGCCGACGGCTTCGTGACCGTGTGCGGCCGCACACTGATCCTGCCAGACGGCGCCGATCACTGGTATGCGCTGCGGGATCGCGAGAGCGGTGACGTCCTTCCAGCCGAGGCGCTGCGTCCAGAGCCACCCGTGACATGGGCCGCGGTGAAGCAGTTTGCAGAGCAGCACCGTCGGCAGTCGCGCGGCACGGCGGACGGCCGCCAGCTCGGCACGCAGGCCGCGCTGGCTGGCGGGCGCAGCGGACGCAACGTGCGCAAGCACGTGGCGCGGATGACAGCAGCCGCGGCCAGGGTCGTCGGGCGCATGGCACGGCGGACGCGTGACACATTCAACGCGCAGCTCGGCGACTTCGCAGAGACGTTTGCCGACGACCTGCTCATGAGTGACAGCGGCAAGAAGGATCAAACGGGCGACCTGCTGGCGCCGTTCATCGCCGCACACTTCGCGGCCGGGCGTGCGATGCAACGAGGCGGTGCGCAGCTGTCGCGGGCCAAGACGTTCCCAGGCATGAAGCGCGTCAAGGCGCTTGGACACGTTCTTGGGCCCGAAGGCGTGACGTCGGATCCGTCCAAGGTGATGGATCTGGTGCGCGCGCCGACGCCGCAGTCGCTGCGCGGTGTGCAACACCTCCAGGGTATGGCGCAGTACCACCGCGCACACGTCCCCGACTACGCCGAGGTCATGGAGCCCGTATCGGCTTTGACGCGCACGGGCGCGCCACCGATGCCGGGGGGCTGGGGCAGCGCCCAGGACGCGGCGAAGGACGAGCTGCTCGCGCGTCTTGTGAGCGGAACGGCGCTGGCCAACTTCACGCCCAGCGGAGACCTTGTGGTGGCGACGGACTGCAGCGCCGTGCAGGCAGGCGCGGTCGCGAAGCAGCTCAAGGTGCTGTCTGAGGGGGCACTGGGGCTGCGCACGCTGGCATTTGCGTCGAAGACGCTCAACGCGCGCGAGCGGCGCTGGCACGCCGCAGAGCGCGAGCTGTTCGCTGCTGTGTGGGCGCTGACGCAGCGCTTCGGCGACTGGGTTCAGTTGTCGGACAGGACTGTGCTAGTCACGGACGCAATGATGCTGGTCTGGCTGTTCGCGCGGCCGAAGGTGGACTCTATCGGGCGCCAGCGGCTGCAGCGGTGGATCCTGTTGCTGCAGGAGCTCGACGCCGAGAACTTCCACATCATCCACTTGCCGGGCAAGTGGCACGAGGACGCCGACTACATGTCGCGTCTGGTCCAGGACATCCGCGGCGGCGACGGTTTCACGGCCGAGTGCCGGGTGTCGGACATCCTCAACCGCATCATCGGTGTGCTGCCCTCGTCGCTGCGCGGCAGCAGCCAGCAGGGCCGCCGTGAGGGGGCGATTCAGCACATCCTGCGCGACGGAGTCCCGGGCAAGCTGCCTGCCGCTGCGCTGGTGGAGGAGGCCGAGGCCGCGTGCGCTCGCGTCGGAGCGGCGCCGCTGTCGGTGTCTAACGAGCTGGCCACGCCGCAGCGAGGCGGAGACGCAGAGCCGATGGCGTCGTCGCCCTCCCGCGGCCTGTCTTTCGGAACGGGCGGGGCGAGCGACGACGAGTCGGTGGCGATGGGAAGCACGGTGGAGGATCTTGATTCGTCGGACAACGATGGTGATCACGGTGCGCGCA
>CAYZLS010000083.1:0-7650 GCA_964479355.1 uncultured Wenzhouxiangellaceae bacterium
GATGATGTAACTGAAGGCGAATATCGAGTTATCACACACCCTCGGCCGGATGCAGCCCAATTGATTAGCCGTGAGTGATATTCCGGTGCAGCCCACATAGCGGTCATTGGATTTAATGAAATCTGAAACTGCTTGGCAGATTGGTTATCAACTAATACAACTAAACTATCACAGAGCGTAGAGGCCGGGCTTTTGTTACTTTTGTTACTTCGTTACTAGCGCGCATACAAATATTTGTTTTGTAACTTACTACACTCTCTGCTTTAAGGCCCTAAGTATAAGTTCTGTAAGTAATTGTTATATATAGTATATCTATAATTCACGCCCCAAAAAAAATTACAACTTACTAATTACGCAGTAACAAAAGTTACAATAAGGGTCCCAGTTCACTTCAATGATGCTGGATTCACGTGGTAATGAGTGGTCGGGCGACCTTTAGTTTCAACGACCTGCTCCCACAGCCAGCCAGCATCAACCAGCCAAGCGATAGCCTTCTTGGTCGATTTGACGTCAAGCTCTTTCCAGTGTCTGGAGTAAACATCCCGCGCAGTGAATACTTCGCGTTTGTTGTAGTTGAACACATTTTCCAAGTAGCCATCCTGAATCCGTTTCACCAGCGCAATGACAGCCGTGTTTTCAGAATCAAGAGCAGTTGCATATATACGCCGAGCATGGCCTTCAAGGTATTCAACCCAGCCAATGGCCTTCTGCAGTGCTGTGAGGCTGACAGGTCCACCCTCCGGATGATCGGCAAGGTGGATCAGCAGGGCCAAGCTGGGCACGAGAGATCGCTGCTTGGCGAGGACGCTTTCGAACGCGGCAGCTCCGTTACCCGCACGCAGGCGCAGTTCTAAAAGTCCTCGCCATGTCTTGAATAGGCATCGCGATACAGGGCGAAAAGGTCCAGTTGAAACCCGTTCCTGCCACTTCTTTGGCAGTGATTTGCGAGGCTCGTTTAATAAGGGCTAAATTTCTTGTAGTAGCCATGCCAATGTTATGTGGGAAAATCACTGCGCCATCAAAGGTATTTTGCCCATGAACCGCATCAACGGCGATAAGCAGGGGTATGCCAAGGCGGGTTTGTAGCGCTTCAGTTTGAAACTCATTGAATTTATTGATCCAATCCATAGCATTCGGACCAGGAACCGGACCGTCGGTATGAATAATAGAGCCGATTCTTTTTTTACGAACGATTTCTGGAGAAACATCATTGTGCCAAATAGACTGCGTCATTTGACCAATCTTTTCGTCTAAATTCATCTCCAGTAAAATGGCCTCAACTTTCTCTTTTTGGGTTTCAAACTGGCAAAGATCAAATTGTTGCGCACCCCATTTGCAGCCTATATTTGCCTGATCATCTTCTTCCGTGACTACGACATTTGCGCATCCTAAGGTAAACAATAAAATGATGAGTCCCGGTAGTATTCTCATATTAAAGCTGCTTATGTAGTGAATCCGGGAATTCTACAGCGAAGGGAAGCAGACGTTGGTATTATTCTGGAGAAAATGGGAAGAAAGGTGAAGACATCCGGTGACTTCCGGGAAATCGGATTTGTCCCATAAGAGGAGATGTAATGCAGATATTAGGTATAGATATAGGCGGTAGTGGAATCAAGGGAGCGATGGTGGACCTGGACAGCGGTGAGTTTGCCAGTGAGCGAATACGTATTCAGACCCCTTCCGATTTTGAAATCGACGCCGTAACAGAAGCTATTGCTGCCCTGGTTGACGGCTTTGACTACAAGGGAGCCGTGGGAATCGGTTTTCCGGCTGCGGTCGCCAATGGCCGGGTCCTGACGCCACCCACGGCCCATCACGTGGCGGGCTGGGTCAACAAATCCGTCAATGAAAGATTCTCGTCTGCAACCGGCTGTAATGTGATGGTGCTGAATGATGCTGATGCGGCAGGTCTGGCAGAAATGCGCTACGGTGCAGGGCGTGGAGTCAATGGTGTCGTTCTGACCATCACCCTGGGCACAGGTGTTGGAGCAGGCCTTTTTATGGATGGCAAGCTCGTGCCAAACCTGGAGCCAGGCAAGCTTTTCCTGGCTAGTCATGCAGATGTTGTTGAGCAGTACATGGCCGGGCGAATCAAGAAAGACCATGGTTTGAAATGGGATGAGTATGGTGAACGTCTGAATGAATTCTGCCTTCATATCGAGCATGTATTTTCACCGCAACTCATCATCATTGGTGGAGGCGTCAGCAAGAAGTACAAGAAATTTCTGTCCGGGGATCAATTACGAAGAACCAGGATAGTACCGGCAGAATTACGAAACCAGGCGGGGATCACCGGGGCGGCTGTTTGGGCCGCCGCTAAAAGTTGATGCGCACTTATGGCGTCATCATCCGCTCTGCCGTAGCGACCGACAAAATCTCTCCCCTGGATTCCAGGTCATTTTCAGACTGAAAATCCTTCCTGAAAAAGTCTGCCTGCCCTACAATATCGGTATCCAGTTATCTGTGTCACGAAGGAAATATGATGCAGTTTTTAACCACATTTAATTGCTCTCGATTGCCTGAGAAGGAGTATCTGCATGTCTTCGAATTTCATTCTGAAACGGTATCTGGATGACCTCTTGTTAGCAACTTATTCATGCTCGACTGCTCGATTACCGCCGTTTTGGCCTTTTTGACGACGACTTCAACAGCGACACGCGGTTGCTGGTAAGCAAGAGCAGCCGTTCTCTTGGCTAATAACGAGCTATTTCCTGTCCGCAGAAAGCGTCAACGGGTGAAACTCCTTTAAAATCCTGTCGTCCCAGCAGGCAGTTAATCAATTCCTCCTGCACCATGGTGGAGGAGCTGTAGGTGTTGATATAGGTCTTCTGACGAGGCATCTCGTAGAGAGCGTAGGGATTGCCCATGGAGACGAAAAGGGTGGGAACCCTGGTTGGATACCAGCTGAAGAGCCCCATCTGCCCAATGGGCATCCGCAGGCTCTGGACCAGGAAGTTGGGATCGATGTTGACAAGGTATATGACGAGATCATAATCGTTCTTCCCCTCCCGCAGGGTGCGATCCCTGGTAACCTCAAACCCCTCTTTTGTCAGGAGTTCTTCAAACTCCTTCCCATCAAAATGATCTCCCGCAAACCCGGAGGCTCCCGAAGGGATCAGAAGCACTCGCTTGTAACGGTCCTTTGAGAGGGGGAGAAGGTTCTGTACATCCTTTACCAAAGTCACCGAGTTCTTAGCGCAATCTCGCGCCCAGTCCCGATGTTGATCACACCCCACAATGGTAAGGTCCTCCTTTTTTTTGATAAGTGTGCCAGATTGCTTTGCCCTATGTAGGCCCTGGGAAGCTTTGAGGGCCAGAATTCTCGTTACAGCTTCGTTTAACCTCTCCTCTGTCACTATCCCATTCCGGACACCCTCAAGCATGGCGTTGTAGTCGTAATCGATGTCGTAGACGAAGAGAAACATGTCGATACCGGCTGCTATGGACAGGGGAACCAGCTCATTGCGGGGACAATGGCTCTGCATACCGACCATGGGTGTAGCGTCCGAGACGATAAGACCGTTGAATCCCAGTTCCTCACGCAGAAGCTTCTGATTCATCTCGTAGGAGAGGGAAGCCGGGGTGTGCTTGCTAGTCGTATCGGTGATCCCGAGTTCTTCGTAGTAGGCGGGAAGGGCGATGTGGGCGCTCATGATGGTCTTTACACCGCCGTCGATAACTTCCCTGTAAATCCTTCCGTAGGTTCTTCGCCATTTCTCCATGGAGTAGGCGTTTACCGAGGTAAGATGGTGTTGATCCCTATCATCCACACCATCACCCGGCCAATGTTTGGCGCAGGCAGCCATGCCGTTTTTTTGAATCCCCTCGATGGTAGGCATCATGTGTTTTCTCACGACCTCCGGAGTGTCTCCAAAGGTCCGCGTGTTTGTGATGGCACACTGGAAGTTGTAGTTAATATCCACCACAGGTCCGAAATGCCAGTTGTAGCCTATTGCGCCGCCTTCTCTCGCTATGACTTCCCCGTACCTTTGGGAGGTATCGACGCCGTTTGCTGCGGCCACCTGCATCTGTCTTCCGAAGTAGGTCCCATCGTGAGCCCCCATGTTTCCACCCGTTTCCAGATCCCCGGAAATCAGCAAAGGAATTTCCGACCGGCCCTGCAGCATATTCAGCATACTCTGCTGGTGTTCCTTGAAACTATTGGGGCTGAAGGCAAACTGGTGAACCCCCCCCACCTTGTACTTCAATGCCCGGAGGAATACCTCCTCGGTGACGTCCTTGGTCAGACTGAAGTCCATAAGATCGATGTTTTGTACAATGAAGAGTTGGCCGACCTTCTCTTCGGTGGTTAGCCCGTCCCTGGTTTTTTCAACCCATTCGATATCGGAATCTGACAGGTTGAACGGTTTAGCTTTAAGATCAATCACTGATGTCTGCTTTCTCGCCATATAAAAACGCTTCTAATTCCTCAATATTCTGGCTATGGCCTTGACAGAGCATATCTGCGTGATCGAAGAACTTACGAAGTGTTAATCCGGACATAATGCAATAAATGGATGAGTCGGTTCTGTAGGGGCCTCCGAATCTGTCGTTCATGACGGTTCTCATCCTGTCCGATGATTCTGGATTACTCAGCCAATCCAACACCGAATCCCTATCAGTAAGGGGGATGGTTACTGAATCTTCCGACTTAAACTGGACCGATTCGGTCAGCCGGATATCCCTGGAGGAAGCCCCTACACGAATCTCAAATTCGCCTGTTTCAACGGCAAAATCATTAAGGTGAGGTACGAAGTAGGCAAAGGCTCGTTCGTTCAAAAGAACCGTGACCCTTTTGGTCTCACCGGGTTCCAGCTCCACCTTGGCAAAACCTTTCAGTTCCTGCACGGGCCGAGGGTACTGACTTCTCACATCATGGACGTAGACCTGTACGGATTCCTTGCCTTTGACGCCACCAGAGTTGGTCACATCCAGCGTGACCTCGAGGAGGTCGTCGTTTTTCAGGCCAGTGCTCGAGAGTTCCAGATTGCTGTACTCGAAGGAAGTATATGAGAGGCCGAATCCGAAGGGATACTGTACGGGAATTTTCTTGGTGTCATAGTAGCGATACCCGACCTGAAGCCCCTCCTTGTACGTGACCTCCTCGGCGTTGACGTGACCGTTATCGAAGGTGGGGGTGTTTTCAAGATGAACCGGAAAGGTTTCGCTCAATTTGCCCGAAGGACTAACTTCGCCGTAGATCAGGCGAACCAGGGCCTCCCCCGCCGCCTGGCCCGGATACCAGAGCTGGAATATGGCTTTCACGTCTTGCCCGAACTGATGAACCTCGACGGCGGCACCGCTACTAATCAAAACGATGACGTTTCTGTTGACCTTGGTTACTTCGTTGATCAGGGCTAGATGGGAATCCGCCATTCTCATATTTGTGCGGTCGAAGCCCTCGGATTCTATAGCGGAGGTGGTTCCTACAAATACCAGCGCAACATGGGCTTCTGCCGCTACCAATTTGGCTTCCTGGATGAGCCTTTCGTCCACCTCATCCCCGGTGTAACCCCGGGCGTAAACGAGATCGGGATTTCGCTTCCGCAACTCATCCAGGGGAGTGCTTATTCTCTCGGGATCCAGTTTGGCACAGCCTCCGCCCTGCATCACATCGGCGGCCTGTTCCCCTAGTACAGCGATCTTCAGGTCCGCCTGCAGCGGCAGGATAACATCCTCATTCTTCAAGAGAACAATGGCCTCCTCGGCAGCCTTCCGGGAGAATTCATGAGCCCTCGCATAGTCGACATTTACCTCTTTCTTGTTCTCAATGGCGCGGTCAACAAACTGCAAGACGCGCCTGACTCGGGCATCGATGTCAGTGATGGTGAGATCACCCTTGTTAAACGCATCCAAGACCTCCTGGTCTCTCATCGAGGGACCGGGCATCTCCAGGTCGCAGCCATTTTTGATCGAAGCCGCCTTGTCGGTAATAGCAGTCCAATCCGAAACAACCAAGCCATCGAATCCCCACTCTTCCCTAAGGACATCCAGCAGCAGTGTTCGATTCTCACAGCAATGTACGCCATTCACGCGGTTGTAGGAGCCCATCACCGCCCAGGGATTCGCTTCCTTAACAGCCATCTCAAAGGGGGCGAGGTATATCTCCCTCAAGGCTCTATCCTCTACAACAGCGTTGACAGTGAATCTTTTATTCTCCTGATCATTCGCCACATAGTGCTTGAGAGTAGTTCCCACGCCTAAACATTGAACGCCATTGATGTAGGAAACTGCCATTCGGCCGGACAAGTAGGGGTCCTCCGACATGTATTCAAAATTGCGGCCGCAGAGAGGGGTCCGCTTGCCATTGATACCAGGTGCCAGTAGCAGGCTGACACCATGCTCCTGGAATTGCCTGGCGATTTCACGCCCCACTGATTCCACAAGTTTCTCATTGAAGGTCGAAGCTATGGCGGAGGAGCAGGGATAGGCGGTAGATTTTTCAAGGTTTCCCAATGTGTCTTCACTTATTCCCTCGTGATCCCTGGAGAGCCGCAGGCCAATCGGGCCATCGGTCATTAGAATTTTGGGAATGCCCAGTCTCTCTATGGGCTGGGTGTACCAGGCACTTCCTCCCGACAACAGGGATACCTTCTCTTCAAGCGTCAATTTCTCCAATAAGGCGTTTATATCCAGCGACATAATTAATCTTCCTAATTAGCTCTATAGCTTGTTCAAATCATCAGCGTTCTGATGTCATTTGGCCTGTTCCATTGACAGGCTTGTATCCTCGGGGTGGTCCTGGCTTGAAACTTTGGAGCGATACAGGTGTTCTTGAGGAGGTGACACAGATTCACGAACTATGAGCCGGTGTGGGATTATCCAGGGTGTTGATTCCTCGGGTGTACCTTCAATCATGGCGCACAAGCGGTACATAGACCGCTCACCGATTTCCTCTGCTGGCTGGGATACTGTCGTCAAAGGCGGGTCAGAGATATCTGCATAGTGAATGTCATCAAATCCGATGACGGATATATCCTGTGGAACTCGTAATCCCGCTGCCCTGATTTCATGAATGGCTCCCAGTGCCATAATGTCGCCTCCACCGCAGAATATGGCTGTCGGTCGGTGACTGAGATTAAGGAGTTGCCTGGCATTGGACCTACTGAGATCAAGGAGTCGACTGAAATTGGTCCTGGCGTCTTCGCTTGTCGTCTGGCATTGAATAATCCATTCGTCCCTGATGGCTAGTCCTGCGGACTTCAACGAATCACGAAAAGCCAGTTCACGTCCGCATATGGAATATACATCTGTCTGGCCGCCGAGAAACGCGACCTCTTCATGGCCCAATCCGATTAAGTACTCCATGACCTGTCTTACTGCTGCCGTATTGTCAATGTGGACACTGGGAAAACACTGCAACTCCGCATCAGTGAATTCGAAGCCAACGACGATGGGGATTCGCTTGAATTGGTCGGCGTACGCAACGCCATCCTGATGGGGCAGTGAGGCACTGAAAAGCAACAGACCGTCTGCCTGCTTAGAGGAAATGATCTTACTGAAGTAATGCGCTGGTGGTTCCGTGATCTGCTGCGTAGTCAGGATGAGTACGTTGTAGCCTTTTTCCTGTGCAACCCGCCAGGCGCCCCTCATCGCCTCGTCAAAAAGAGGATAGCCAACAGAGGGTATGACAACGATGATAAGCCGGGT
>CAYZLS010000084.1:0-7609 GCA_964479355.1 uncultured Wenzhouxiangellaceae bacterium
GGCCATGCAGGTGCAATCATTGCGGGCGGAAAAGGTACAGCTGAGGCTAAATACGAAGCGTTGGAAGTGGCTGGGGTAACCACAGTTCGGTCACCTGCTGATCTAGGCAATGCTATCAGAAAAATTCTCTGATCCTATTGCCTGATTTTGTGGCTTAGCCCTTGCCAAAAGGCCACAAGCGGCTAAAAAACCCTTTGTGTGATGCACCGGTTACATACGGGTGGTCAGGGTAGTTAAGCAATAGGACCTTCATGGTATCTTCGGCCAGTTCGGGTAAACCCATCTCGATATAGCTGATGTGCAGGATTTCGAGCGCATTGCCTGTTTCCGGTGAACCGGGATAGTTCTCCAGCATATAACGGGCCCGGTTCGCCGCTGCTACATAGGCTTTCCTACGCAGGTAATAGCGCGCTACGTCCAGCTCGTAAAATGACAGGTTGTTGCGCAAAAACACCATCCGTTGACGTGCATCCGGTGTATAGCGGCTGTCCGGGAAACGTCGGATCAGTTCATCAAAATCACGAAACGACTCTCTGGCAGTGGTCTGGTCACGGTCGCGAACCCGTGAGGGCATCATGCGTTCCATAAAACCTACCCGCTGCTCATAATTGGTCAGTCCGCGAATGTAATAGGCATAATCTACATTGGGGTGGCTGGGGTAAGTTCTGATAAACCGATCCGCTGTAGCCAAAGCTGCTGCGGGCTTGCCGCCCTTGTGGTAGGCGTAGGCGAGTTCGAGCTGGGCTTGTTCCGTATAGCGGCCAAATGGGTAGCGGGTAGATAGTCTTTGATATTCGTTGACCGCACGCCCCCAGTTCTGACCGTTCAAATAACGTTTGGCCTCCGCATACATCTCCGAAGCCTGGCGGCCGTCATCTCCCCGGTCTTTGTCTTTTCGGCAACCTGAAACTGGCAACAGGAGCAGCGCGAGCAGTAGCGCAATCAGTAGCCTTGACAGAATTGGAAACTTCAAAGAAGACAAAGCGGTGGACATATTGTTGCCTAGCGAATACAGAAGGCAGAATGATAGCGAAAAGACCCCAATAAAGCCATACAATAGGCTTTGAATCTGTTGTGCAGCTTAACCAACAACCTGGCCCTGGCAGGCGGCCAATCATGCCAAAACGAATCGTTCTCAATCAGCAAGTTATCCAACAGTATGCCGGCAGGCGTCTGGATCAGGCTGCTGCTGGGTTATTTCCGGACTATTCCCGTGCCCGTCTGCAGCAATGGATCCGGCAGGGTGAACTAACAGTTGATGGCAGGCAGGTCAAACCCAGCACTCGCCTTGCCGGGGGTGAGTACTTGAGGATCGAGGCGACCATGATTCCTGCTGGTGAGGTCAGGCCGCAAAACATTGCGCTGGATATATTGTTTACCGATGATCATCTGCTGGTGGTTAATAAACCGGCTGGCCTGGTGGTTCATCCTGCTGCTGGCAATCCGGACGGTACTTTGCAAAATGCATTGCTCAATTATGACCGGGAGCTGGATCTGATGCCGCGCTCAGGTATTGTGCACCGGCTGGACAAAGACACCAGTGGCATCATGGTGGTTGCGCGTAGCCTCAAAGCCCATGCCAGCTTGGTTAAGCAACTACAAACCCGCAGCATGAGTCGTATTTATGAGGCTGTGGTAAAAGGTGAGACAGCGGCGGCAGGCACCATTAATGCGGCGATTGACCGCCACCCGCGTGCGCGCAAAAAAATGGCCGTCGTGCAGGGAGACAGGCCGGCAACCAGTCATTACATCTTGCAACAACATTTGCCGGGCTGTAGTCACATTGAGGTTGCTCTGGAGTCTGGTCGCACCCACCAGATCCGCGTTCATATGACACATATCGGTCATCCCATTGTGGGTGACCCGACCTATGGCCGCGGCCCGGTAAAACAAAAAGGACTGCCAGTCGCTGTAGTGGCAGCCATCAATGAATTCTCACGCCAGGCCTTGCATGCCAAGACTTTGAAACTGATTCATCCTGAGGTGGGGCATGAGTGTGAGTTTCACGCACCGCTGGCAGCAGACATGCAGGAATTGCTTGCCCATATTCACCAGACCGATGCCTGATTTTGAGCTGATCCAGCCCGATTGGCTTGCGCCCGACAATGTTCGGGCTTTTGCGACGACGCGCAGGGGCGGGGTTAGCCAAGGTTGCTGGAGTGGTCTTGATCTTGGTGATGGCTGTGGTGATGATCCACACCATGTCGCTGCCAATCGCAGGGTCCTGCGATCTTACTTACCTGCTGAACCCTGCTGGCTGAACCAGGTGCATGGCAACCGTGTGGCTAGGCACGCCGGCCGTGCAGTGTCGGGGCCTGAGGCAGATGCGATGATCAGCAATGAAGTAGGGCAGGTGTGTGCTGTATTGACGGCTGATTGCCTGCCGGTGTTGTTGTGTCATCAGTCTGGTGGGCAAGTAGCTGCTGTCCATGCGGGTTGGCGCGGTCTGGCCAGGGGAATTCTCGAAGCTACGGTTACAGCCATGGGCGGTGGGCCGGGTGAACTGATGGCATGGCTGGGGCCAGCCATCGGGCCGCAAGCATACGAGGTGGAGCAGGATGTGGTCACGTGTTTCACGTCGCTGGCTGCTGAAAATTCCAGTGCCTTTACGCGTCACCACGAGCGCTGGCTAGCTGACTTGTACCTGTTGGCTAGGCTGACACTTTACCGAATTGGCGTCGAGCAGGTTTCAGGTGGACGATATTGCACTTATTCTGAGCCGGATAAATTCTATTCATACCGGCGCGATGGTGTGACTGGCAGAATGGCGAATGTGATTTGGTTAACTCAGTGAAATGTTTGGGCCACGTGACACCTACGCCCTGACAGGGAAATCTCCGACACCAATCAACCCGGTTCAGCTGACGACCGCAAGCCCGTAAACAGGCACACTGACCCTTGATCAAGGGGTGATGCTACATGAAACTCAAAATTTACTTGCTTGCAAGTGTATTTGGCAGTGCGTGCACGGGGGTTGCTTCACCCGGCTTCGATTATCTGGATGATGAAAACTTGAAATTACACTCCTTGCTGATAATCGGTGCGCAGCAGGATGTAGAAATATCTCTGCCGAGTAACCTGCTTACCAGATTGCCCGATACTTTATTTATGCAATCTGAAGGTTTTAAATTGCCGTACACCAAAGCGCTGGAAGTACCTTACGAATGGCAATGGAGTGGTTCAAACGACCCGGATGATCGCCTGTATTTATTTGAACTGGCATTCAGTTTTAGTGCCGGGAGGAGACTATTATCAGAAAGTATCGCGGCCAGAGTCGGGCAAGAAAAAAACTCTTATACAGGTTTTGAAGCAGACCCCTGGTACGATTACGTGCTGAAAAAAACCCAAGTGGCAGCCTATCAGCCTGCCCAGGGATATCAGTGGGTAATGAAAAAATTACCGGTGGCGGAACGCGAACATGAGTCATTCAGTTTGCCAATATCTGACCAGCACCAGTTGATTGTCTGGTTGCTGACGGGTTTTTACAGGGTTTATCACCGCCAAGGCTGGAACATTACCCACGTTATCTCGAAGCCATGCTGGTTCGCCTTGCAAGTGTGGATAAGGACCTGCATCGGGACATGCGTAGAATGCTTGAACTGGAGTCATTTTGGCAGCAATACCTGCAACTGCTCGAAGATGGCAAAGACTATACTGAAGAGGTGGATACCTACCGGTGGCTGCTTGAAGAGTATCGGGTGTCGTTGTTTGCCCAGCAACTCGGCACGCGGACAAAGGTATCGGCCCAACGCCTGCAAGCGGCATGGCGAGCGGTAGCCGGGTAACTTGCAAAAGTCAGGTTGAGCCAGCATATTCTCACCATGACTGGTCATACCGATTACCTTGCAGCTTCGGAAACCTGGTTGCAGACCTACCGTGATTCAATTGGTAGTCAGGCGGATGAATGTCTGAGTGTATTTGATCAGCTTCGAAATGGCCGTTTAGCCGTTGGTAATAATGCGGCGAGGTTACAGGCTTTACTGACCGTGATGTCAGGCCTGTCGCCGGATCCACACACCGTTAGTTGCGCGATGGCATTTGTTGCTTCGGAGTGTGGAGAAGACCTGAGCAAGATTCGTGCTGACCTCTCTCCGCAAGTGACGGCTCTGCTCGACCAGCTAAGCTACCTGATTACACTTGAATCTGAGCATGCGCCCGCCAGTACCAGTCACTCTGCGGAGGGCGTGCGGCGCCTGTTATTGGCGTTAGTGAAAGATGTACGGGTGGTATTAATAGCCCTGGCCTGGCAGTTGGTGAAGTTGCGGGATACCCAGGACAATCAGGCAGTGGCCAAATTGCTTGCCAGGGAAGTCATGTTGATTCATGCGCCATTGGCCAACCGCCTGGGTGTCTGGCAGCTCAAATGGGAATTGGAAGATCTGGCTTTTCGCATTGATCAACCGGAAACCTATCATCGTGTTGCCAGTCTGGTGGCAGAGCGGCGTGCTGACCGTGAGGAGTTTATCCTCAGTTTTATCCATAAGTTTGAAGCAACATTGGAAAACGCTGGTATCAAGGGTGAAGTTAATGGTCGCCCCAAGCACATTTACAGTATCTGGAAGAAAATGCACCGCAAAGACCTGGACTTTCATGAACTGTTTGATGTCAGGGCCGTGCGCGTGCTGGTGGATGACATACCCGACTGCTATAGCGTTTTGGGTTTGGTGCACACCTTGTGGCAACCTGTTCCGGGTGAGTTTGACGACTACATCACGATGCCCAAGGGCAACCACTACCAGTCATTGCACACGGCTGTTATCGGGCCACAAGGCAAGGTCGTGGAGGTGCAAATCCGTACTTTTGAAATGAACGAACACGCTGAGCTTGGCGTGGCCTCACACTGGCGTTATAAGGAAGGCGGGCCAAGTGACCCGGCTTTCGACAAGAAAATTGCAGTGATGCGGCAGTTGATCGATTCGGGTGAAGTCAAGCTGGATAATGAAAGCCTATTGGAAAGCTTCATAGTTGCCGCCTCTGAAGACCGGGTTTATGTTTTGACACCTAGGGGCGAAGTATTGGACCTGGTGGCTGATTCCACGGTATTGGATTTTGCTTACCACGTGCATACCGAGGTGGGTCATCGTTGTCAGGGTGCAAAAATAAATGGCCGCATCGTCTCACTGACCCAGCGTTTGAAAACCGGTGACCGGGTTGAGATTCTTACCGGTAAGCATCCCAGGCCCAGTCGTGACTGGCTCAATCCGCGGTTGAGGTTTATTCGGGGTGCACGGGCACGTTCCAAAGTACGGCAATGGTTCCGTCGTGAAGGCCATGCAGAAAACTTGCAGCAGGGTAAAGATCTGGTGTTGGCAGATCTTAAGCGCCTCGGTCTGGAACCGGGTGATATGACATCGGTGCCGGTACGCTTCAATTTCAATTCTATGGATGATTTATATGCCGCAGTGGGTAATGGCGACCTGAGTGTCGGCCAGGTGGTTCATGCAGTTGAACGTGACCAGGTCAAGGCCGTTGAATTGACTGCTGATGACCTGATTACACGCACTCCCAAACGACGTCGCTCGGCAGCCAGCAAAAAGGGCAGTGATGTCACCATAGATGGTGTGGGCAACCTGATGACCAGCGTCGCGCGCTGTTGTCAACCGATACCTGGAGATTCCATTTGTGGTTACATTACGCGGGGCCGAGGGGTCACCATTCACCGGGCTGATTGTTCCAATATATTGCGCTGGCAAAAAGAAGAAAACCCAAGGCTCATAAAGGTTAACTGGAGAAAACAGCTGGACTCAGGTTACCAAGTCAACCTGTTACTCAAGGCGTATGACAGGCGTGAACTGGTCAAGGATATATCCTCATTACTGGCGACCTCGGAAGTCAGCGTAACCAACATCAACAGTCGCTTGGATGAGCAGACAGAAGAAGTCAGTATCCAGTTACAGACGGTGATCAGGGATTACCAGCAGCTCAGTGAACTTCTCAGCAGTCTGAGGCTCATTCCAAATGTGTTTGAGGCCCGCCGGCTTACAGAACTGTAGGACCATCGAGCTTTGTGGGACCGATGAGCTTTGTGGAACCGACGAGCTTGCTAGACATAATGATTTGACCTGCCCAACCTCAAGTCGCGTGGATTAAGCTAGAGGTTTGGAAACCATAGGCTCAGAGCCAGAATTGAGGAGGGGCAGGTCAAATCATTATGTCTAGTCGGGAACCAGCATTCGGCACGAGTAAGCTCGTATCTCCTATAAGGACTGACTAGCAAGCTGGTTGGTCCCACAGCTTGTCAGTCCTACGATTATTTTTCTAGCAAAGTAAACAATTCGGTGAGGCTATTACGTGCAGCTTTCACGGAAAAATGGGTCTCAACATTTTGCACCGAGGCATCTGACAAGCGGTTCCAAAGCGCCTCGTCCTGGTACAGCCTCACCACTTCACGGGCAAATGAGCGCGCATCTTCTGCCACCAGTATTTCCCGCTCGTGTTCGGCAAACATACCTTCCATAGCTGCCGGCGAGGCGACCACCGGCTGTCCATGGGCCATGCTCATGTTAACTTTACCTTTAACACCTGCACCGTATCTCAAAGGCGCTACGGCCAGACGACAACCGCTCAGAAACGGATCCAGTGATTCTACATAGCCATGAAATAACACTCCATTTCCGTGTAACGCGGAAACTTCCGGCGGTGCCTTGCTGCCAATCAGATGAAATTTCAATTCGGGCAACTGCTGGTGAATCAGCGGCCAGACTTCATTGACGAACCAGCAGGCCGCATCAATATTAGGTAGGTGCTGGTAACCACCGACGAAAAGTAGATCTTTTCGCTGGGCAAAGTTTTTGTTTCTCCCCGGCACCTCGTGGATATTGGAAAGCACATGTACCTGTTCGCCTGCGGCGTCCTTGGCCAGCAGCGCTTTTTCGATGCTACTTACAACTAGGGTTGCATCTGCGGCTTTGATGACCGACAGCTCCGATCGGCGGGTCTGCCTAGCCGTACTCTTCAATGTTTCACTTTGCTCGAGCTCGGCCAGACGTTGTTCGCGCAGGTAGTGGAGGTCCACTGTGTCAAAAATTAAGTGGGCCTTGGGGCAATAGCGTTTGAGCAGGGACAGGTAATTGATAGCGACATAGTGGCGACTGATAAAGATATAGTCGTATTCGGCTCCCCGATCGCTGAAAAAGTCTTGCAATGAAGCCAGCCAGGGCTCGTAAAGAACCTCGATTCCATTTCTTTGCAACTCGCGGGTATAACGCCCTGCATAAGCGCGATTGTCAGCAAAAAAAGTGATGTTGTAACCCATGGTCCTGCATATTTGCAGCAGATTGCTCAGGCGAACACTGCCGGAATCCTGATCGGGCTCAGGGGTGGTTGCATCGATAAACAGGATATTACCAGTGCCCCGATGACGGCTTGCATGGCGGATCGCGATGGCATCATCGATATTGGTGATACAAGCAGGTTGGGTTGCAAGCTCGTTTTGCCATCTGGCAAGGAATTTTTGTTGATTGACCAGTTGGAATTTCTTGATACCGTTGGTTGTATCAGTGCCCGAAGTAATGCCTTCATAGTGCACCACGACCGCTAATGGCTGAATCAACACCTTAAAGCCGGACTCGCGCACCCTGAAAGCGAGATCAGTGTCTTCGTAATAGGC
>CAYZLS010000085.1:0-7509 GCA_964479355.1 uncultured Wenzhouxiangellaceae bacterium
AGCCAGTGTGTAGTTGTATTGGGCATCACCGGGTTTGTCGGACAGTCCACAGCCAATGTGGTCCGGTACGATACAACGGTAGCGGTCTCTCAGTGTCAGCACCAGGTTGCGGTAATAAAATGACCAGGTCGGGTTGCCGTGCAGCATCAATACGACGGGTGCATCACGCGGGCCTTCGTTGAGAAAGTGCATGCGGTGGCACGCAATGCGTAGCCAGTGTGACTTAAATGGATAGAGTTTGTTGGAAGTATGGAACACTGGGGTTATCTGTTCTATGGTCCGCCTTAGTGGAATGTTTGGGCTAGTCCGTCACCGCTGTTACCAGACAATTTCTGCCATTGAACAATTCAGCCCGGAACCGATTCCCAGCAGAGCAACGCGATCACCACGCTTGACTTTACCTTGTGTCACGGCCATTGCCAGTGTAATGGGTACAGCTGCTGGCCCGATATTGCCAAATTCGGGGTAAATGCAGTGAACTTTTTCCGGGGCCAGTCTCAGTAATTCTATCATTGACTCGGTATGTACTTTGCTGACCTGGTGAATAATGAACTGGTCCAGTTCACCCACCACCCAGCCGAGTTTTTCCCGGGCGGCATTAAATGTCGTAGTTGCAAGTTTCAGACCTTCTGTCAGTAATACCCGGGTATCGGTCACCATGCGGTCCATCTGGCCATAGCAAAGCCGATTGAACTGGGTGGCAGCCCGGGTCACACTGCCTAGGTAGGAATGGCCATCGGGTGCCAATTCCCGCCGCGACATGACCATCGCTGCTGAACCAGAGCCCAGTGTCAACGAGGCAAATTCAGCATGGAACTGGGCCTCCGTTACCCCCGGCTCTAATAACCGATTGATCGTGGCTTCGGTGATCGGTCCGCTGGTTTCACCATCTACAATCAAAGCGTAAACCACTTCTTCGCGTTCCAGCATGCGCGCGGCGACGTCCATACCATTTAAAAAGGCCAGGCAGGCATTGCCCATGTCGAAATTAAGACAGCTTTCACTTAAGTTAAGATTGCTGTGCACCAGGCAGGCTGTTGAAGGCTCCAGATAGTCCCGGCAGACCGAGGTATTGATCAATACGCCGATTTGGTAGCACTCGATTCCGGCTTCGTTGATGGCTTTTTTACCCGCAAGCGTAGCTGCATCGGAGGGCTGGAAGCCATTTTTCCAGATTCGACGGGCGGTGATACCGGAAATATCCTCTAACAAATTGGGACGAATATTCAAGCGATCCGTCACCGGACATAAGCGCTTTCCGATCTCTGCCGAAGTGAGTATTATAGGGGCTTCTACAGCGGCAAGAGATTGAATTACAACATTTTTAAATTGCATACTGGTCCGGTTGATTCAAGCATGGCGGCTATGGTGGATGACCTTGGCTGACTGGTAAATATCGTCGAGGCGTCATTGTAGCCTATGCACAATAATACGGCTACACGGTTTCTGTGCGCGCAATGATGTATTAGACTGATTCCATTGTTAATTGCTGCAACAATAAACCAGCGGCAGTGGGGATAGAGTGGTCATCAAGGCAAATAAATTTATTGGGCCGGAATCCTTCAGCCCACGTCAGCTTCCGCTGCGGTCGCTGGACATACCACAGCAGGATGTTGTCCATCTGTGGCATCTGGATTTTGACCGTTTATCAAACCCACTCCCCGCGGGTATCGACAGCCGTTCAGAAGCTCATTCAATGGCCCGGCAAAGGGCTACCCGGCGGTTTTACCTGCGTTTGTTATTGGGTGCTTATCTTGGCCTTGCCGGCAAAGATATCCATATTATCCGCCGGATAAGGGGTAAACCCGAGCTGGATCGGGCAGTTACAAAAGGCAAACTGGATTTCAGCGTGGCTCGCAGTAATAGCTGTTACCTGATAGGTATCAGCAGCGGAGCGGCCATTGGTGTTGACCTGGAAATCGCAGCCCGCCAATCGGGTCAGCCATTGGCATTGGCGAGGCGTTATTTCAGTAAACCTGAAACCGTGGCACTAGCTGCGCTGGACGAGAAGGAATTACAACGCGCATTCATGCATACCTGGGCCTGTAAAGAAGCGATTATCAAGGCCAGCGGGATGGGTATTGCCAACCAGTTGTGCCGCTTCAGTGTTGACATTGACCCTGGCAACCCACCCTCGGTGCTGACGATGCAGGACGATGAGCCATCCGCCTGGCAGTTGGCCATGGCTGCGCCCGTGCATAGTGCTATTGCTGCGGTCGCTGTACGTCAGAAAAGAGTGCACCTGGAGGGCTTCAGCCTTTCGTAAGTGCACTTTGAATCCGGACATTTCATCAAGGATGGCCCAGGCCCCAGCCTCTCGACCGGTTCCCGGTCTCACCTTCTCCGGGATTTGCGCTGTAGCTGGCGAAACAGTTTGCTTGGTCGTTCGAAGAAGCATAGCGGTAGCTATGGTTCGAGGAGGATCGGGCGGAATGTGAAGCCAGATGCTGTGCAAACCCGGATAGGACAAACTGTAACCAGCAGAAAAACACCTAAATGCCCGTATTTTCTTGATAAAACATCTGGTTTATCATTTTGAGGTTCGCCTTGGTGAAATGTCCGGGCTAACCTGGATCAGGCTTTCTTTTTCCGGGTGATGTCCTCGTCGGTGCTGGTAAAACTGGTGGATGCGATTGAAGTCTGCCTCAATATCGTCCACCGGATAAAATGCACTGCTGACGCCCACCTGCTTGTTACCGAAGTCCAGATAGCCCATCACAATGGGTACCTGGGCTACCCGGGCAATATAGTGAAAACCGGTTTTCCAGTGATTGGTTTTACGGCGCGTGCCTTCAGGCGCAAGTGTCAATACGAGTTTGTCAGAGCGAGCAAATAAACTTGACATCTGATGAATAAGATTTTGCCCCGCCCGCGGTGTACGGGGACGCCGCCGAGGGCACAAAAAAACCAGCCGGTGGGCCAGCGGAAGAGAGTGTGCTTACCCATCCATCGAATATCAACATTCATTGCCCAGGCGGCCATAATACTCAATGGGAAATCCCAGTTACTGGTATGCGGGGCAGTAATTATGATGTATTTATCCGTATCCGGGATGCACCGTCCAGCCAAGTAACTTTAGGATCAATAAAGACAGACGTGAGAGCATCATGTGCTCCTATCGTAATGCTTTTAAGATAAACCCGATGCCGAAGACCAGTAGGGTCATGCCAACAACGGAGAAACTCGCTACAAACCAGGGTCCCGTTTCTGTGGCGATAAGAATAGCGCCGGCAATGCTTAAGGCACCGCCGGCCAGTACCTGTACCAGGCTGCGGCGCTGAGTGGTCTGCAACCGCAACAGGCTGGCCGTATCTGTCAGCGGCGGGGCAGAGCGTAGCTGGTCGGCTTTAGTACTGGCCCGGATGTTTTGCAGCAAAGTGGGGATCTCAGGTGCCCGGGCCAGTAAACCGGGTAGGCGCTCACACAGTTCCCGCGCAACGTTTTCCAGGCTGTGCTTTTCCGTCAGGATGGCTTCGAGTTCTGGTTTGGCCACCGACCAGATATCCAGTTCCGGATCAAGTTGACGACCCAGGCCTTCGATATTAAGCAGGGTTTTTTGTAGCATCAGCAATTGCGGCTGCAGGGTAAGCTCAAAACGGCGTGCAACCCTGAACAGGTCGAACAGCAGTTTTCCAAATGACACCTCGTTTAGCGGGCGGGTGAAATTGGGCTCACCCACTGTTCGTACGGCCGCTTCAAGCTCATCCAGTCGGGTGTTGCGTGGCACCCAGCCGGCATTAATGTGCAATGCGGCCACGCGCCGGTAATCCTGGTTGAACAGGGCTTTAAAATTTTCGGCAATGTAGTACAGGTCTTTGGGTGACAGGCTGGCGACAATGCCAAAATCCATAGCGATATAAGTGGGATCATCCGGCTCACTGATATCAACTAGGATATTGCCTGGATGCATGTCGGCATGAAACAGATTGTCGCGAAAAACCTGCATATAGAAAACTCGTACGCCGCGGCGCGCCAGCTTTTTCAGGTTTACGTCATGCTTGCGCAAACCCTCGATATCACCAACTGGGTGGCCCGATACCCGCTCCATGACCATGACCCTGCGTTTGCACCATTGCCAGTACACTTCCGGGATATACAGATCTTTAGAGTTCTTGAAATTGCGCCGCAACATGGATGCGTTGGCGGCTTCGCGCTGCATGTCCAGCTCGTCAAATACGAACATTTCAAATTCACGCACAACCTCTAAAGGCTGAATATTAGCTCCATTTTGCAGAAATTTTTCCACCAGCTGGGCAATGGATTTGAGCAGGTCGATGTCTTTACGCAACTGCGCTTCAATACCAGGGCGAACTACTTTGATCACGGCTTCCCGGCCATCGTGGAGCGTGGCGGGATGCACCTGGGCAATGGAGGCGGATGCCAGCGGCTGGGTATCAAATGACGCAAAAATCTCGTCTATAGGCTCGTCCAGCGCATCTTCAATAATGGTCCGTGCCTGCTCGCCCGGAAAAGGTGGTACCTGGTCTTGCAGCAGCGCCAGTTCATCGGCGATATTCTGGGGCAGCAGGTCCCGGCGGGTAGAAAGAATCTGCCCGAATTTTACATATACAGGGCCTAGATCCTGTAGTGCCAGGCGCAGGCGCTCGCCGCGTAGCAGGCCGGAAAGATCCTTGCCGGAGGGCATCAGCACGCGTAACCAGCGCACCGTACCTGGCAACCGGTTGGTATTAAACAGCTCATCCAGACGATAGCGCTTCAGAATTACACCGATATGCCAGAGCCGCATAAACTGGCGCAGGCTGTGCCTCACAGTTTGTGGTCCTGCTTAAAATCAGCGATTAACCGGCTGAGGGCATCGGCAGTTTTGCGGGCAGTTTCGACCCCATGCCGCATTCCTTGCGCAGCCTGGTAGCCAACGGTGTCACCCAGCATGCCGGCGAGCTGGCCTTCCCAGTCGGGGGCCAATTGGCTGAATAGTCTTTCTAGGTCACGAGCGAGACTGGCATCACCATTAATCTGCACTTTTGATGCCGGCAGACCCCAGTCGACAGTCTCGGGTTCGGCCATGGAAAACAATGCTACCGGTGTGCCACTAATGACGGTATCAGGGCTTGCATCTGTGTCCAGGCGTATCTTTACCACACCGTATTTGAAAATGAAAAACAGTGTGATTTCGAGACCTTTAATATCCAGTTGTAACAACCGACCTTCCAGCCTTTTGACGCGAGAAGGTGACTCCCTGTCAAATTGCAGTACTTGGTTGATGGCAGTTTCCAGCACAGCAGCCAACAGGCTGGGCAATGGTGTGCGGTATTCACGCATGCCGGTCGTCTGCACGATAACCACTGTGAATGGCGACCACGCCACCGGTCAGGTTGTTATAGGTGACATTGCTGAACCCGGCATCCACCATCATACCGGCGAGTTTTTCCTGGTCGGGATGTTTACGGATACTTTCGGCAAGATAGCGGTAGCTGTCTTCATCATCGGCAACCAGTTTACCCAGCCAGGGCAACACGCCGAACGAATACGTGTCGTAAATCTTTTTTAGGCCTTCAAATTGTACCTGTGAGAACTCCAGGATCAGGGCACGGCCCCCGGGCTTGAGTACCCGCTGCATTTCATTGAGCGCGGCAGCCTGATCAGTTACGTTACGTAAGCCAAAAGCAATACTGACCGCATCAAATTCGCGGTCAGCAAAGGGCAGGCTTTCCGCATTCGCCAGTGCGTACTCAAGGTTGCCCGTAATGCCACGATCTTCCAGTCGTTGCCGTCCAAGTGTCAGCATGGCTACATTGATATCACTGAGCACCACCGTGCCGCTTCTGCCGACCCGCTGGCTGAGCAGAGCTGCAATATCACCGGTGCCGCCGGCTAGGTCCAACACCCGTTGACTGGACTGGATGTCACTCATCGCAATGAAATGTCGTTTCCACAATCGATGCACACCCAGTGACATCAAATCATTCATCAAATCGTATTTGTCTGCCACCGAATCGAACACGCTGTGCACCAGGCCAGTCTTGTCTTCGACCGCTACATCCCGATAGCCAAAATGGGTGGTTTCGCCAGTTGCGGGCTTGTTGTCAGACTTTTCCATACCGCTATATTCTACCCGTTACGGGGCCGGTACACCTTGAAGGAGCACTAGCCTCACAGAATATAACGGCTCAGGTCTTCATCACTCGCTAGCGTGTCGAGATGCTCATCAACATAGTCGGCATCCAGCGTAATGGTCTCACCACTACGATCCGGCGCTTCAAAGGAAATAATATCGAGCAACCGCTCCATGATGGTGTGCAAACGTCGGGCGCCGATATTTTCTGTATTTTCATTAACTTGCCAGGCAATTTCTGCAATACGGCGGACACTGTCCTTACCAAATGTCAGATCCACGCCCTCAGTTGCCATCAAAGCCGTGTATTGCTCAGTCAAAGACGCTTTGGGCTCGGTCAGGATGCGGATAAAGTCGTTGGCATCCAGAGCGCGTAACTCCACCCGGATGGGCAGACGACCCTGTAATTCCGGAATCAGGTCCGAGGGTTTGCTGAGGTGGAATGCACCCGAGGCAATAAATAACATGTGATCGGTTTTGACCATGCCGTAGCGGGTGGATATCGTGCAACCCTCTACCAGTGGTAGCAGGTCGCGTTGCACCCCTTCTCGGGAAACATCGGCGCCAGCATATTCAGAGCGCTTGGCCACCTTGTCCAGTTCATCAATAAACACAATGCCGTTTTGTTCAGCAACTTCCAACGCCTGTTGCTTGATTTCCTCGTCATTTATCAATCGAGCAGACTCCTCGTCGATCAACAGGGGCATCGCATCCTTGATGCGCATTTTTCGTTTCTGAGTTTTGTTGTTACCAAGATTCTGGAACATCCCCTGCAGTTGGCTGGCCATTTCTTCCATACCCGGTGGAGTCATGATTTCTACCCCGAGCTGGGCCGTGACATCGAATTCAATTTCACGCTCATCCAGCTCACCGGCCAGCAATTTGCGCAGTATTTTCTGTCGGGTCGAAGCCTGGTTGTCGTTGGTGTCAGTCGGTGCAGGTTCGTTGGCGAGACCGACCGGATTGGGTTGTGGCAGCAGAATATCGAGGATGCGGTCACGGGCTGCATCTTCGGCGCGCACGCCAACTTTTTCAACCGCCTGTTCGCGCAACATGTTGACAGAAAAATCAACCAGGTCACGGATGATGGATTCAACATCTTTACCGACATAACCTACTTCGGTAAATTTTGTGGCTTCAACCTTGATGAAAGGTGCATTGGCCAGTTTCGCCAGGCGACGGGCGATTTCAGTTTTACCGACACCAGTCGGACCGATCATCAGAATGTTTTTTGGGGTGATTTCATTGCGCAGTTTTTCATCAACCTGCATCCGCCGCCAGCGGTTGCGTAAGGCAATAGCAACGGCTCGTTTGGCATCTGACTGGCTGATGATGTGTTGGTCCAGTTCCTGAACGATTTCGCGAGGGGTCATTTGAGACATTTTAAGTAGGGCCTGTTATCAAACGCCAATATCGAGTGTTTCCACAACAAT
>CAYZLS010000086.1:0-7493 GCA_964479355.1 uncultured Wenzhouxiangellaceae bacterium
GTTTCAAAACGAGAAGAGGGCCGGTTATACCGGCCCTCTTCCAAACAACACTATTGCTATACTGTAACTAAAACTAAGGCGTTCCGGTACAATCATATCCTTGTCCTGCAACACTTCTGCCAGCACTACACAAACGTGTGTACTTGTGCTGCCAAAGACCACCGTAAGTCGCCTTAATACCCGCTGCGGCTGCAGTATTGGTGAATTCCGATACTCGGAACCCGGTAACCGGCCGACCCAAAAGGCCACCCAGGTTATCAGCGGCAGTTGCACCGAAATTCATCCTCATCCAGCCTTGATCAAAAGTGGCACCAAGAGCGAGATTGTCAACACTGATCCCACGGGAGGATCCCAACAAAGATGTTGCAGTAGTAGCCGGAGCCACACTCGAATTAAACTGGACAACATTGGTTTCGTAGCAAAGCTGAACGACGGTGGCTGTTGGGTCAGGTGGTGGTGGTGATACAATCGGACCAACTGCAGTACCTTCTTGCACTTGCTCTTCACGATCCCAGATCGTAAGTGTAACCGCGTCGCAAGAATTGTCTGTCGTGGCGCTCCACAAACTCGAAAAGGGTCGTCTTACAGTTGCCGAACCCGAAACCGCAGGATAAACGTAGAAGTTCTTGGTCGGGAAGGTCACTACCCATTCCGTTTTACCCAGCAATGCGGCTTGTGTGGTGAACTCATTCATGAGTGCAGCGCGTTGCAGTGTGAACGACACTGCGTCAATAGCACGGGTAAACGGGGTACCCATGCCTACGGGCGTCTGTAGAGTAAGAGCCGCCGTGGATTTGCTCCAGGGTACTTCGGCGTTTGTTCTGTCGCCAGCCCCTAGAGAAGGTTGGGCATTTCCTGGGGGTTGGTGAATTGGGGTGAGCTGAGTAACAGGGCCATCAGACCACAGTGAACGCGTCCAGTCATTAAAGGCCAGAGCGTCGTAGGTATACAAAGAACCTTGGGCAACGTTAACAACGCCGGCGCCACCGAACAACCCACCAGACGGGGTTGCTAAATCCTCAGTATAGCTACCATCAGCCCAGTAGCCCGCAACACCTGTGGCCGAAGTTGACCACGCACCGATCAACGCGCCACATACTTCAAGGCTAGTCCCGGCAATGGCCGGATTATCTTGAGCTGGGGGCGTGCCATTGACATGCGTTGCTGAAACCGCTGACTTCGTGGCTGCTGTCAGATCACCCATTTCAATAGCTTCAAAATGACCTTCCGTAGTACGCGCAAGCGTGGTGGGGCCACCGTCGGTCAAGGCATAGGTCAGGAAAGCCTGCTTGCTGCCCGGGAAAGAATAGATATACGGAACCGTACAGGACTTGTCAGGCACAACGACGGACGGCGTACCGGCATCATCATATACCTGTGCGGCCCATACGTCATACGGTGACATGTACAAGTTGAAATCGAGTACTTCGATGCTGTTCATGCCTTCGAGGAAACGAATCTTGATGGCCTTACCGATATTGCGGGTATTGACAATCGAGAAAAAGGTTGAATTGCCGTTGTTGGTCGTATAATAAGGGAAAACCAACACTTGGCCGAAGCCATCCGCGTTGATATTGACTGCTTGCGCTGTACCTACAATACCGGCTGCTCCAGCCAGTCCCGCAAGTACTGCTGTGGTTAGATTTTTTCTGTTCATTACAACACTCCTATTGTGTACACAGGGCTTTAGTTTTACGTATAACACGTGCGCCGAAATCGTCCGTTTGACAACACTAACACACTGTTTCCATACAATCACTACTTCATCGTTGTTAGCTTCTCGCACGGTATCCCCAGACAGACGCTTTTCCCCCGCCTCCAGAGAGTCCTTACTCCAGCGGTAATACAAATTACTGTTGATACATTCCTGGCGGCATAGCTCTGCTATCGAGGACTCTCCCCGTAACCCATCCAGCACGATACGGATCTTTTCTTCCGATGAGAACTTACGACGGGTCTTGCGGCGGATCTCCTTGACCCGTTTGGTGGTGTTTGACATGCTCATATTGAAACTCCTCTGCCTCAGTTTAAAAATAGCAGAAGTGTCTCTTAGGTAAAGCGGCTAGTTGGTACCGTATGGGCTGACGGCACACAGAGTTGGGAATGTCAGGACTACAATTAGGATTTGACACGTCAAAGGCGAATGATGCTGTTGTATTGCCAGCTATGACCGTGACATTGGTTGGTGCGAAAGGCGTGGACGATGCGATAGAAAGGGCTACATTCACCACTGCACTGGTTACTTCCGCGTGTGTAGTGGTGGCGATTACCAAAAACGTGAAACTGAGCAGTGCGTGCAAAACAGTTTGCATGATCTTCCCCGTACTTGGAGGCCTTTCCCCATCGCCAAATGTGGTAGCTACGCTAACCTTACCAAAGCTGGGTAAGACGTATACTAACTTAAACTAACACCGTGGTGTTGTCTGTATATCAATGAATGGAATAAATCAGAGATTCCTTAGTTAAAGCGGTTGATCGGTCCTATATGGGCTGATGCCGCACAGCTGCTAGTCCAGATCGACGTATTTGCTCAGATCCAGTGAATCTGCGCCGGGTATGCGTTTGCGCTCGAATTCCTGCTGACGATCGAAAGGCTTCGTCGCATCGATTGCCAGCCGTCCCCAATGATCTTTATGCGGATCCCTGTAAAAGCCAGGCATGTCATTCAGAATAAATGCTCGCGTGTCGGCACGACCTCGCGTCAGATACGCCCACAGGACGTCGTCGAGATTATAGATGTCGACATCTTCATCAACGACCATGCAGCTCTTGCTGTAGTCCAGATGCGCACCGATCGCCG
Organism: uncultured Wenzhouxiangellaceae bacterium; assembly: GCA_964479355.1. GTDB lineage: Bacteria > Pseudomonadota > Gammaproteobacteria > Xanthomonadales > SZUA-36 > SZUA-36. The sequence goes on from CAYZLS010000086.1 coordinate 2,801, forward strand.
CGAGCAACACGTGCCGCGCGTGGCCTTCGTATTGTTGCTTGATCTGCACGACGGTATTCATCAGATTCGGATAGCAGGCTACGTTGACAATCCCCGGTACTTTCTCCAATAAGCTGCGATAAATTCGTGTCGAAATGGCGAAATCCAGCGCGTACATGTCCTCCGTCGACCCGCAGTTGATACTGTGAAACAGGGCATCTTCGCGCCAGTGCACATCCAGCACCTCGAATACGGCGTTGTTACCCACCGACACGTAATAACCCATAAACTCTCCGAAAGGACCCTCAGGCCGCTGCACATTTGGCAGGAACTGACCTTCGATGACGATTTCGGTGGCGCTTGGGTACTCGAGATCTATCGTCCGGCATCTCTGCATTGCAATCGGATTGCCGCTGATCGCGGCCGCTGCCGTCATTTCATCTTCATCGATCGGCAGGCTGGCACATGCGGCAATGAAAATCTCAGGTGCAGTACCGATCAACAAGGCGGCCGGTAGTGACTCGCCGGCCTGTTCGGCCAGTTTCTGGTAATGTGCCAAGTCATGAGTTGTCCCAAGTCTGACCCGAAGTTCATCGTCACTGATGCATTGCGCGCGATGGAAAGAGAGGTTTGCGACCTTGTTCTGCGAATTTTTTGCCAGAAACAAGGCCGATGTTATGTAGGGTCCGCCATCCTTTTCGAAGTAGGTGATTTGCGGCAGATCGCTTAGCGAACCCGAAACCCGAAGGTACTCCGTTTTCTTTGCGGCAGTTTGGTCTTCCCGCTTGCCTGGGTAGAGCTCCGTCCAGCGACGACAGAAATTACCGTCCGCAGCGCCGATCATTTCGCACAATCGTCGGCGACTGCCGTAGATGTTGGTGACGACAGACATTTTGGCACCGGTGACATTGCGGAACAGAATGACTTGATCACTTCTCTCCTGCAGTCTCTGGGTCACCGCGGCCAGTTCAAACTCCGGGTCCACAGGCGTATCGATAATAGTCAGTTCTCCGCGCTTCTGGAGTTTTGAAATGTAGTCACGCATAAGCTTCTTCCGTAGAGTTGAGCCCTGATGGGGTCTCTAGCGCGCATATTGCGCCAGTCAGCCTCGGGCCATCATTAAGCAAATGAATATATCGAATAATATGATATTTTTCCAACTGGAGCGGGATCTATGAATATCTGGGAAGCCGTGCGGTTATGACCGCAGACACAAGCATCAAACCAATACTCACATACAACACCCAGATATATGAACCCAATGATTCATATGCCATCCCGTAGGCAACCGGACCAAGGGAAGTACCGATCAGAAAGGAGGTAAACAGAATACCGTAAACCTGCCCAAAATTTTCTACGCCAAAATAGCGCCCCGTCAGAAACGCCAGCATGTCGATTTCTGCACCCATACTAATCCCAACAAATATGGCGGCGACATACGCCAGTGGACCGATCACTCCGGCGGCCAGCAGGCTCACGCCAACAGCGCTCAACAAAAAACAGGCAACAGCAACGTAGGGCGCAAACAACCGGTCCATAAGAAAGCCAATTATTACACGCGATGCCACCAGCGCCATACCCAGAGTAGACAGAACAAGAGCTGCACTCCCCAGTGACATGCCGCGATCCCTCAGCATGGGCGCAAGATGCGGCATGACACCGTAGAAAGTGAAGGACAACAAGCAAAAAATGATAAACAACTGCCACAACAAAGGTCGCTTGAGCAGCAGTAATAACGGTGTTTGTGACCCAGACTGCCCGGCGATTGTCTTTTGAGGTAATTCATCAACACCTCCGGTGTCCTTCCGCGATGGTGCCTCGCGCAGGACAAAATAAACAAGCGGCACTGCGACAACCAGTGTCACTGTGGCAAGCATGAAGTATGCCGAACGCCAGCCGTATATACCGATCATGTACTGCACCGCCGGTGGCACATACACGTAACCCATCCCACTACCACCCATGGCTATACCCAAAGCCAGGCCACGACGCCGGTCAAACCAGGCCGAGATGGTTCGCAGATAAGGCAAGGCATTGGCGCCAGCACCCAGCGAACCTATCAATGTAAAAAGTAAGAATAGAATCCACAGCCGGTCCGCAAAGATGGGTATTAACGCCAGCAAGACAGCAAAGACGATGATGGATGGCAACAGAACCTTCTGGCTGCCATGCTGATCAACCAGTTTGCCGATAAAGGGAATAGAAATAGCAAGCGCTACAGTAAAGCACGTTAATGCTAGGCTGACTTCCGTGCGGCTCCAGCCAAATTCTTCACCCAGCGGTATCATGAACAAACCAAGTGCGCCGAAAGCGAACTGACCTGGTCCCGTGGACATACCCACTGCAGCAGTCACGACGATCCACCAACCGTAATAGATCGTTGGTGATTTTATTTCCTGATCAGTCATGTGATTTTATAGATCTGAATAGTCATCCGAATGGTCGAACCTACTATCGGAAATAAGGAATAACCTGTTCGCCAATCAAGCGAATCGCTTCGCCCGGGTCGGGGCCAAGCGGGCCACCTATTGACACTTGTGTCACACCGGCTTCTGCCAACATTTCAATTTTTGCAATCGCTTCCTTCGGGCTACCCACAACAGCCAGTTTCATCATCTCCGGTGTCACCGCAACCCGGGCCCCACCGTAATCACCTGCATCCACCAGCCGTTGTGTCTCGGAGAAATGTGCCCGGCTCAAACCAACGGTAGCCAGTGCTTCTTCATCCATATAATGGCCAAAATAGGCTAGGATATCTTTCAGCGTATCGGTTTGTGTACCCTTACCGCTTTCCGAAATGGAAAACCAGGCACAACCACAGACATCAAAGTCATCGCGGCTCTTGCCAGCTTTTCGCACACCTTTCAAAATCCGCCGGGTCATTAATTTTGTCGATTCCGGTGGTGTCACCATAGGCAGGCTACCATCACCGAGTTCGCCACTGAGTTCTAGGTCATCATGGGCGAATCCCGATATGTAAATCGGGATTCGCTCTCGAAATGCCTCGAAGCGCAAATAACATTGATCAGACCAGTGATACACCTCGCCATCAAATTTCGCATTGTCTCCGCACCATACCCGCCGCATCAGTTCCACGGCTTCCCTGATGCGTTGCAATCGATCCGATGTTTCGTAACCCAGCCAATTCACCATCTTTTCCGTATGCATTCCAAAGCCAATGGCAACGCGGCCTTGGCTCAGATGATCCAGGGTCGCCATAAACACGGCAATCTCGCCCGGAGATATCGCATAAGGCTCCGTTCCATTAGCGCCGACTACGATGTTATTAGTGTTTTCGGTCAGTGCGGCCATAATCGACCAAGCGTTGTACATGAATTTATCGCTGGGAAACCATGCCTGATCAAATCCAGCCTTATCGGCCAGTATTCCCAGATTGATAATGTCTCTCGGACTACCGAGATGCTGGATGAGTCGAACACTGAAGCGCATCTAATAATCTCCCCAATTGTCTTGCATTAATTTCTACCTTTTTGATCAACACGCTCATATTCCTGTGCTGGTTAACGCCTTGAGATGAGTCCCTATTTGCAGGGCGCAGGCCACTTTGGGCATGCTGGGCTCTGGAATCTGGAGTGTTTTCAGAGCATCAGGTTTTGACTGCATGCGTGTCATCACGGACGACGACACATGAAACTCCCAGCTTGATTGATATCACCACGTTCATTATACATGGCTACTTGAGGATACGGACACAGTGGGCGTGTTCGTATGATGCGCCCACCTTCAACTCGGCTTGCTGGGATACTGTCCGGTGGCTTTTTACCTTCCACCCAGTTAATCAAGGCTGTCATCCCGTCGAATCTGTCAACATTCAAACCACTCCAACAGTGAAACATCCCCGGAATTCAAGAACAGGCGGGTAAAGTCGTCTGTCTCATCTTGAAAAATCTTACGGATGGTTCTGTAATAATTAATCACAAAATAGGAGTTGACACCGACATCCCCCCATCCGTTGTAAATGAGTAACTTGCCGCCACGGGCTTTGAATCTCTGCAGATTGGGATCGGTTGCAGTCAGCAAGAGCCTCTTGGCTTCCATTTTTTCAAGACATCCGCTATTTGAAATGCTCTCCAATCCAGATCTGGGTCGTCTTGATCCAGTAACAGATAACGGAACCAATCCTGCATCACGTTACACATCACGATGGAACCGGAGTCACTGGGTATGAGTTGATCGACCCATGCAGAAGTGTGCGTTGTCGAATCAAAACCATTGCCTGTGTATGTTAATCTAGGCAACTCTGCACCGATGGGAAGGCCTTCAGCGATGAGTCGGTTTTCATAAACGAGACCACCGTAGGCCAAGGCCAGACCCTCGATCTCACGATTGGTGAAACCATTTTTACCGGTGTTGTCGTGGGGTAAGTCCCGACCAGGATCAAAATCAATAGCTGCCGGATCGCTAATAACGCCATCAACTGCGTCGTACTTATCCATTATGAGCTTGCCCAGATAATGGATTCTTTGAAAATCAAACCGCATCAATTCTTGTGCCTTCTGGTTATTCCAGATATAGAGCAAAAGGGTAAATGGATCGGAAACCGGCGCACCAGCAAGTATGCCATCAAAGTCCGCTGGAAAGCGTTGTGCTTCTTTTGATGTCTGACCACCACCAGTGGAACAACCATCAAAATAGGAATAGGTGGGTTGTTTGCCGTAGTAGTATTGACTTATATTTTTCACTACGACAGTGT
>CAYZLS010000087.1:0-7438 GCA_964479355.1 uncultured Wenzhouxiangellaceae bacterium
GCTCCCGTCGGTGGGTTTGGTGATGTTCAGGTGGTTGGCCACTACCGGCTGTGTCTCCATCAGATTGGTTTGACTGACATAGGCATTCATCCAGGCGCCACCACGTTTGGAGGGTCGGGCGTAGAGGTCCATAATGAACAGGGCCAGTGTGGAGCCGCCTGCTTCGAAGACCTCGAAGACACGCACATCCTCCTGATAAACGGGTAAATCATGACGCTCCTTAAACTCCAGACCGTAAATCTGGTTGGCGGCGAAGAAGACCCCTTTTTGTAGAACATTGTCCACCTCAAAATAGGGACGTAATTGCGAGGCATCGAAATCATAGCGTTGTTGGCGAACTTTTTCGGCGTAAAAATCCCAGTCCCATGAGGCCAGTTTAAAATCGCCACCCTCAGCATCGATGATGGTTTGCATGTCTGCGGCTTCGCGTTTTGCGTTGGCGACCGCGGCCGGTGCGAGCCGAGCGAGCATTTCATTAACGGCTGAAGTGGTACGGGCAGTCTGGCTTTCCAGCCTGTAGGCCGCGTGATTTTCATAGCCAAGCAGTGCAGCACGTTCAGCGCGTAACTTCACAACACGGGTCAAAACGTCACGATTGTCATACTCTCCACCGTGGTTACCCCGCGCGAGGGACACCTTCATGATGCGCTCACGCAGCGAGCGGTTTTCCAGCGAAGTCAACGGTGGCTGCTGACTGGTGTTTCGCAGTGCGATGAGATACTTGCCGTCCATTTCCTTAGCTTTCGCTGCTTCAGCAGCAGCTTCAATTCTGGTCTTAGACAATCCAGCCAATTGATCGCGGCTGTCCACGACCACGGCAGATGCATTTACTTCATTCAATACGTTTTGGCTAAATCTGGTCTGCAGCGTAGCCATTTCAGCATTAATGGCCTTGAGCTTTTCCTTGTCTGCATCGGAAAGCTTCGCCCCGGCACGTATAAAGTCCTTGTAGTTTTCCTCAATAAGTCGAAAGGACTCCGGATCCAGTTCAAGCTCGTTACGTTGGTTATAGAGCGCTTGGATGCGGGCAAATAATTTCCCATTGAGTAGGATCTGATCATTGTGTGCTGACAATTTTGGGGCCATTTCGGTGCGGATTTCTTCGAGCTCATCATTGGTGTTAGCCGATGTCATACTGAAAAATACGCGCGTGACGCGGTTTAGAATTTGACCGGAACGCTCCATGGGTAGCAAGGTATTGTCGAGTGTTGGAGCCTCTGTCTGGTTTACAATTGCTTCAATTTCTGCAAGTTGTTCTTCCATACCACGTTCAAATGCCGGCACAAAGTGGGCATTGTCAATGTGGTCGAATTGTGGGTAGTGAAATTGCAGCGGGCTCGCGATAAAAAATGGATTGCTTCTGGCGGTGCTACTTGTCATTTCGGTCTCGGTGCCGGCTGTTGCTGTAACTTCACTCGTGTCAGTTTTTGAACAGCCCACGGCGGTTAGTGCCAACACTGTGGTCAGCGCTAGCGATAGTTGGGGTTTCATTGCTAGTTATTCCTCAAAAGGTAAATGGGTAACCGATGAATATTACCCTAATCATCGAGTCGGTGCCTTCGTTATTAGCCCGGAGCATAAGAGGCTGGAGCATTCGCTCTTCGGTAACTTGGCGGTCTGATATAAAACAGGAGAAGGCCGGCGGGATCCTCCATAGACACGCTCAAGTATGTCCTGTATCGTTCTGTCGCCGACATCCTGTCGGCTCAAGACCTCTGGAGGCTCCCACCAGCCTTCTCTGGTGTGCTCAAGGGTTCGAATAGAAAACCGTTGTTCCAGCATGGCTTGTGCCCCATCCTTGTTGGAGCACCAGTTGGGGTTAGCTAGTCCCTGAAATTCTTGTACTGGAGTGGCAAACCGAGGTTGGCGCCCTTGATTAGACCGATGACGGTTTGCAAGGCATCCCCTTTCTTACCTGTGATACGCAATTGCTCACCCTGGATGGCGGTTTGAACTTTTGCTTTGCTTTGTTTGATCAGCTTGACCATTGGTTTGGCGGTTGGGGTATCTATGCCTTCATTGACCTTGATGGTCTGGCTGGCTGTTCGATCCTGAATGACGGGCTCGTCCTTTTCCAGGCAGGTGATATCGATGCTGCGTTTCACCAGCTTGTTGCAAAGCATATCGTATATCTGTTGCAGTTGAAATTTAGATTCGGTGTGCATGGCAATGACCTGGTCGTTCAGTTCAAATTTCGAACCAGTCCCTTTGAAGTCAAACCGTGTAGTTACTTCCCGGCTGGCCTGATCGACCCCGTTTTTTAGTTCGTGGTGGTCGACTTCAGAAACTACATTAAAAGAAGGCATGGCTTATTTCCTTTATTGCTGTGCGGGGACATTGTCCATTGATTGACTCTGGGATACTTCAGGGGTTTATCAGACTTACTTAGTTTTGCTCAATTAGGTTTCTCAGATCTGCAACTACGGTATCGGTAGCCTGAATATCAGTCATCAGCAGTCGAGCCTTGCCATGGGTATCAAATACAAAAACAGCTGTGCTGTGCATGACATTATAGTTACCTTTACTGGTTGATGATTCCATGGCTGCGTAAACACCGTAGGCATCTCTTAATTTTTTTAGTGCTGCTTCCGTGCCAGTCAGGCCCAGCAGCCATGGTCCAAATGATGCGCTATAGCGTTGCATGATGGCCGGTGTGTCCCGTTCCGGGTCGACGCTTACCAGGACAAAGTGTACGCCATCGGCCTGTACGCCCAGATTTTTCCTGATGACAGACAATTGAGTGAGGGTTGTAGGACAAGTATCCGGACAATGTGTGAATCCAAAAAACAGCACCACCAGCTTGCCGTGGAGCGTATTTGCATCAATCTGCTCACCGAGGGGTCCAGCCAGGGAAAACACCAGATCCGGCATCAGCCCGGTGATATCATTTGCGTGCCAATCCACCGGTTGCTTGCAGGCTTGTAACAAGAGGCAGAGGAACATCAATTTCAAAGGTTTCAGTATGCGCATGCTCAGCTGCTATCTGGGTAGACAGGTACAATAAACCAGTGAACAAAAAGAGGGAAGTGAATTCGCTAGTTTCACCTGCGGCCAGGGTTTATCGTAACTGTATAAAGAGCTGCGGATCCTGCCTGTGCACCCTGCCAGAGCCGCGGCTAAATCATGACTTTATACTTTAAAGTAGAATCCTGATAAACTGTCGCACCCAACACGTTAAGATATGGGAAAAAATACATATGTTTGAAAAGCACAGAGAAAAGCACAGAGACACCCAACCCAAAGCAGCCCATGTGGCAGTTTCACAAGATGGCGTTAATCCTTCTTCCAATGGCTCGGGCCTCAGCAGCAGAGTTGCAGTTATCGGCCCCGGAATCCGTATCAAAGGTGATATATCAGGTGATGAAAACCTGACCATTGAAGGCAAATTAAACGGTAAAGTTAAACTCAAGGCACATGATGTATATATTGGCACAAAAGGGAAGGTGCACGCCGATGTTACCGCCAAGGTCATCAAGATTGCCGGTGAGGTTCGCGGCGACATGCACGCGAACGAGAAAGTTGTGATCCTGGCTACAGGCAATGTCCATGGCAATATTATTGCGCCGCGTATGACCCTTGAAGACGGTGCGTTATTCAAAGGTAGTATCGATATGAATCCGAGTGAACCTGATAAAGCCAAGACAGCTGCGCCGAGTACAAAAACAAGCCTAAAAGCAACTGAGACAGCGACTGCGAAGGCTGCCGATACAAGCAAAGTTATAGCGTCAGATAAGGACACAAAGGGTGCTGCTTATACTCTGAATGGTAGTTAGTGCTCCTGTAGCGTGATAACTGCGGATTCAGAGGTCCCCAGGTGTTCCAGGGCAAGACGCAGGCAGCAGCGCGGTAAAAGAAGAGTGGCAAATTGAACAACATTGTCTCAACGGCGGCAGGCGCGAGTTTCCCACCCGCGCTGTCGTTCATGCACGGATCCCAGCAGAGCCTGTTGTTTCCAGCTTTACTGAAGCGGATCGATCCCCGTCGACGCCTGAAAGTGCTGGAGATTGGTTCAGCATTTCCTGAAACTGTCAGGTTTTTTTCGCAATTCAAATGCCGGGTATATTTTGCTGCGATGTATTCTGATCCAATTCTTGAATTGCAATCAGGCGAAATTTCGCAAGCGGAAATCACCCGGCATTTAAGACAGTCCTTTGCTTTTCCCAGAGGCATCCGCTTCGATCTCTGTTTGTTTTGGGATTTTCTGAATTACCTTGATACCAAAGCGTTGCGGTCGTTTAACACTGTCATCAGATCCCATCTCCATGCAGCGACCCGGGCGCATGCATTTGCGGTCCGTACCTGGGAGACATCATTGCCGAATCATCAATACGGCATTGAGCAAACAGATCTGTTTAAAATCCGTTCACGGGAAGCATCTCAGCCAACTTGCTTCGTCCACACACAGAACGATTTAGTGAAATTTTTACCTTGTCTCAATATTGACCAAGGTATGTTGCTACCCGATGGTAGGCTTGAGGTTTTGATGACCACAAACAAGAAGTAAATGTGAACCGCCCCGAAGCTGACTTGATTCCAGTCATTATTACGGTAGATTTAGATGTTGATGTGAGGAAGTAAAAGAATCAGGTATATGAGGAATGCTACAGCGAAATATTTAAGATTAATCGTGTTTTCGATTGTTTCGGCATTATTGCTGATTGCCTGCTCTTCAGGTTCGGGCAAATCTGGATGGTATGATGAGTGGGGGAGCTGTGCTGCAGCGGGTGCTGCAGCGGGATTAGCTGCCGGCGCCACCGATGACTTTGATTCATCCATGGCAGGAGCGGCCGGTGGCTTTATCGTTGGCGGGGTGATCTGTGCCATGAGTGATACTGATGCTGACGGCGTTAAAAACTACATGGACGACTGCAGCGGCACACCGGCCGGTGGCATAGTTGATAGCCGGGGCTGTGAAATAGACAGCGATGGCGATGGCGATGGCGTAGTGGATCGGTTGGATGAATGCCCGTACACACCCGCTGGTGCCAGTGTAGATGCCCGTGGTTGTGAAAATGACAACGATGGTGACGGCGTTATTGACTGGTTGGATCGTTGCCCACGTACACCGAGTGGCGCAGTTGTAGACGCACATGGCTGCGAACTGGACAACGATGGTGATGGCGTGGTTGACCGTCTGGATAAGTGCCCCAATACCTACAGTGGTACAGCAGTTGATAACACCGGTTGCAAACTGGCGGAGAAATTTAAACTTGAAGGCGTTAATTTTGAGTTCGATTCTGTAGTGCTGACAGCGGATTCAACAGCAACACTGGATGCTGCTATTATGATCCTGAAACGTCATGCAGATCTCGAAGTTGAGATCGCTGGCCATACAGATAACCATGGTGATACAGCCTATAACCAGGGATTATCTGAACGCAGGGCACAGGCTGTGGCCGATTACCTGCAGGCCCACGGTGCCAATGCGGACAATATCTCGGTACACGGTTACGGTGAATCTGAACCAATCAGCGATAACGGCTTGGCAACAGGCCGCGCTGCCAATCGTAGGGTTGAATTAAGACACGAATAGGCTTAGTGGTTAGCTTTTCAATCCCAGACCCGACAGGCCATCCTGTCGGGTTATTTTGAGACGGTAAGTTGTGGGCCAGACTGACAGCGGCGCTTAGCAATGGGTTTTGCCTGGCCCTGTTGCTCAGCGATACAGTGCAGGCTCAGCCCCAGGATATGGTCAGGGCACATGATGCCCTTAAATTGACGGGTAAGTACACCATGGTCTGTGGGGTTATCGCCAGTGCGAATTATCTTCGCAATGTCAGAGGCGGGCCGACCCACCTGAATTTTGACAAACCCTATCCCAAACACGATTTCAGCGCGATCATATTCGAGAAAAACTGTAAGCACTTCAAATTGAAACCTGAGACCCTGGGCGGCTATAAAGCTTGTGTCTATGGCAAAATCAAGGTCTATAAAGGCAAGGCGCAAATCGTGCTGGTAAAATCAAGTCAGCTATCAGTCAAAGCGCCCAAAAACTAGGATTAAAACTAATGCTGATCAAGCGACCCAATGATGTGCTGTCGTCTGAGATTACCGCTGAAGCTACGTACTTAAAGCGTAGAGATCTCATTAAGCAAGTCGGGTTCGGGGCCACAGGTGTGATAGCGGATGGTCTGAGCAGCTGGCTGGCATTCTCTTCGTCATCTGAACCTCCGAATAAAGCATTGGCGGGTGTGAAAAAAAGTTTGTTCAGCACTGATCAGACGACCAACACTTGGTCAGACATAACCAGCTACAACAATTATTATGAATTTGGCACGGGCAAGGACGACCCGGCTCGTAATGCCAAAAATTTTGAACCCCGGCCGTGGCGTGTTGAAGTGAGTGGTGAGTGTAACCGGCCTGGAAATCACAACTACGAAGACTTGGTGTCACCCCATGCGCTGGAGGAAAGGATCTATCGGTTACGCTGTGTGGAGGCCTGGTCAATGGTGATTCCATGGGTTGGCATTTCGCTGGCCAGCTTGATCAATCAATTTGAGCCAAATTCACATGCCAAATTCGTCAATTTCAAAACCTTGCATGCACCTTCTCGTATGCCCGGCCAGCGACATCGAATCCTAGACTGGCCCTACGAGGAAGGTCTGACGATTTCCGAAGCCATGCATCCGCTGACCATAATGGCAGTGGGCCTGTATGGGCGTGAGCTACCGAACCAGAATGGCGCACCTATGCGGCTGGTGGTGCCTTGGAAGTACGGTTTCAAAAGCATTAAAGCAATTGCCTCAATCCACTTTAGCCGCGCGCGACCGCGCAGCAGTTGGGAGAAGGCGATTCCTTCTGAATATGGTTTTTACGCCAATGTAAATCCCGAGGTAGACCACCCACGCTGGAGTCAGGCTCGTGAGCGACCCATTGGAGCGGGCATATTTGCGTCAAAAAAGCCGACTTTGATGTTTAACGGATATGCAGAGCAGGTCGCATCCTTGTATCAGGGCCTGGATTTACGTAGAAATTATTAGTGTATTGAATACTGGTGATGACACCCGGATCTAAAAACTTTTATGTCGTGACTAAACCGGTGGTATTCCTGCTCGGCCTGGTACCTCTACTCATTATATCGTTGCGTGTGCTTAATCTTGCAGGTTTAAGCCTGGGTGCCAACCCGATAGAAGCACTGTTACATGAGTTGGGGCGCTGGGGTCTGAAATGTTTACTGCTGACACTGACCATAACACCCCTACGTCATTGGACTGGTTGGAATTGGTTGGTGCGTTACCGGCGCATGCTGGGTTTGTTCGCATTCTTTTATATTGTGCTGCATTTTCTGACCTACAGCGTGCTGGATCAGGGCCTTGATGTGGGGGCCATCGCTGAGGATATCGTGAAGCGACCCTACATCACACTGGGAATGACCGGGCTATTGTTATTGATTCCCCTGGCGCTGACCTCAACTCGGGGTATGATGCGTCGGCTAGGT
>CAYZLS010000088.1:0-7399 GCA_964479355.1 uncultured Wenzhouxiangellaceae bacterium
AGATTTCGGACTGAGCTTTGATAATTATGCCACCACCCACAGCGATGCCAACCGCCAGTGTGTGGAAACCATTTATCGGCGTCTGGAAGCGGGTGGCTACGTTACGAGGCGCACAATTTCCCAGTTCTATGATGAAGAAAAAGGCATGTTTTTGCCGGACCGATTCATCCGAGGCACCTGTCCCAAGTGTAAGGCTGAAGACCAGTATGGCGACAGTTGTGAGGTATGCGGTAGTACCTACAACCCGACCGACCTGATTAACCCCCACTCGGCTGTCAGTGGTGCCGCACCGGTAATGCGTGACTCCGAACATTATTTTGTGCGCCTATCCGAATTTGAAGACCGCCTACAAAGCTGGATGGCGTCCGGTGCCCTGCAGCCAGAAGTTGTCAACAAAATGCAGGAATGGTTTGATGACGGTTTACGCGACTGGGACATCTCCCGCGATGAACCGTATTTCGGTTTTAAAATTCCCGGAACTGACGATAAATATTTTTATGTCTGGGTCGATGCGCCCATTGGCTATATGGCCAGTTTCAAAGAATTGTGCGCTCGCACCAAATTGGACTTTGATAAATGGTGGCAGCCGAATTCCGATACCGAACTGTACAATTTTGTCGGCAAGGACATCATTTACTTCCATACTTTGTTCTGGCCAGCCATGCTGATGGGGGCGGACTTCCGCCCACCCACAGCGGTGTATGCACACGGGTTTTTAACCGTTAATGGCGCAAAAATGTCCAAATCGCGAGGCACTTTCATCCGTGCCCGCACCTATCTCGATCAGCTTAACCCGGATTACCTGCGTTACTATTTTTGTGCCCGACTGGGCCCCGGCATGGCAGATATTGACCTGGGCTTTGGTGATTTTGTCGCGCGTGTGAATTCTGACATGGTGGGTAAAATTGTTAATATCGCCAGCCGCTGTGCCGGCTTCATCCAGCGCGGCGCCAATGGACAACTGGCCGCCGAGTTACCTGAACCGGAACTGTATCAACATTTCATCGATCAACGTGGGCCCATTGCAGAGGATTTTGAGCAGCGCAATTACCAGTCCGTAATTCGCCGCATCATGGCGCTGGCCGATGCGGGTAATCGCTATATCGACGAGCGCAAGCCCTGGCAATTGAACAAGCAAGAGGATCAACAGGCAAACGTACAGGACATTTGCACCCTGGGCATTAACCTGTTTCGAGTTCTAATGACCTACCTGGCGCCAGTGGTACCATTTACCGCCGGTAAAGCTGCAGAGTTTCTGGGCACCGAGCTGGACCAATGGTCCGGACTGGGAAAGCCCATGCTTGATGTTCCCATTAACGTCTTCCAGCCCCTGATGACACGCGTTGACCCGCTCAATATTGCCCGCATGATTGAAGACTCTAAAGAAAATCTGCCAGCCACCGCAGCACAAACCCCGGAGAAGGTGAGATCGGGAACCGGTCGAGAGGCTGGCCTAGGCCATTCTTAATGAAATGTCCGGGCTAGTTGACCGGCTTGATGCCCTGCTACCGCAAACTCAATGCCGGCAGTGCAATTTCCCGAGCTGCCGGCCATATGCAGAGGCAATCATCAACGGCGAAGCAAACATTAACCAATGCCCGCCAGGTGGTGCAACCGGTATCCGTGCTCTGGCCGACCTGTTGGGTCGCAAACCCATACCGCTAAACCCCGAAAATGGTGTGGAAAAGCCCAGGACCCTAGTAAGCATAGATGAAGCGCGTTGTATTGGTTGTACGCTATGCATTCAAGCCTGCCCCGTGGATGCCATTGTAGGTGCAAGCAAGTTGATGCACACGGTGATCAAGTCCCATTGCACCGGCTGTGATTTGTGCTTGCCACCCTGCCCGGTCGATTGCATGGACGTAATAGAGGCGACAAGCAACAATATGATTGAGCCCACATTACAGCATTCCGACGCAGCGGCTGAATTTCGTCAGCAGTCTGCGGCATTGTCACGCAAGCGATTTGAAGCCAAAAATGCCCGGCTGTTGAGAGAAAAACAGTATCGTGCCGAAAAAATGGGGCGCCACAAACAAAAACTGCAAAGCAAGTTTGACCAACAGGAGCGGATTCGCGCTGCAGTTCAACGGGCTGCAGACAAACGCCTCGGCTCATAAAAGTAGTATAGGCTTGACATGACACTAGCTGAACGCACAGAGTTCTTTCGGCGCCTGCAAAGCATTGACCCCCAACCAACGACTGAACTGGTTTATCACTCAACTTTTGAGCTGCTGATCGCAGTTATTTTGTCGGCCCAGGCTACCGATGTGAGTGTTAACCTCGCTACCCGCCGGCTGTATAAAGTTGCCAATACGCCAACATCCATCCTGGATCTCGGTGAGGATAGACTAAAAGCCTATATCAGAACCACTGGCTTGTTTAATCTCAAAGCCCGAAATATCATCACGGCCTGCAAGCTATTGCTGCAAAGGCATTCAGGCCAAGTACCCGCGAATCGCGCCGCCTTGGAATCCTTACCCGGTGTGGGCCGAAAAACAGCCAACGTGGTGCTCAATACAGCCTTTGGCCAACCTGCATTGGCCGTGGACACCCATGTATTTCGCGTTGCCAACCGCACTGGCCTGGCACTTGGCAAAACACCCCTGATTGTCGAGCACAAATTGCTCAAGAGTGTGCCCTCGCAATATCTAATGGATGCCCACCACTGGTTAATACTCCATGGCCGTTACGTGTGCAAGGCGCGCACGCCAAACTGCCCTGAATGTATCGTGCGTGACCTATGTAGAACCGGGAAAAACAAAGAGTGCTAGTGCTCCTTCAACGTGATAATTACGGAACACTAGTTAGTCAACCCGACACGAAAACCGACCGCTTCAGCCGATCCTGCGAAAAACCCGGAAATCAAATGTAATAAATCCCTCCGCGTTACGGTCTATAACTTTCGAATACGGGATGTTTCTTGGAATACCCTGAAGTTATTGCTAATCTCCGGGAACAATCCTTTGACAACTGACTCAGAGAGTCATGACGATGGAGATCGTGCACGTTTCATTTAATGAAATATAAGCAAATGGTAACAGCGGTGCTGCCTGTGCTAACCCTAAATATCACCAGAATTTTTAAAGTGGAGGTTCTACCCAATGGCTATTAAATTAATGACTGTTAAACCTGTTGCGGCCGCTGTCGGCGTTGCATTTGTCTGGGGAATTACCCTGCTGGTTGCCGCGGCGATCACCCTGCTCGTTCCTGTAATTACCGGTAGAGGGTGAGCCCTTCGTTTTTAGGGGTGTTAATCCTGATGATCCTGAATAAACGGCAATCCGAGCGGCTTCAAGCTAAAGCCCTCATGGCGAAGCGAATTCAACAAACCCCGGTCACCCGGCAGGTGTAACGCGCCCACGGCCACGAATACCGCATTGTCCGTGAAATAGGGTAACAAGGTTTTCATCATCCGCAGATTACGGGCATGGATGCCTGATTCAATGAAGTAATCACGCGTTTTTACATCTACCGCCTGCATCTGTTCATCTGAAAGCGACTGTAAGATCCACAGATCATTGTCGAGATAAGCATTGACCATTTGCTCGTGCACTGCTTTAACCTGGTCAAATTTAGCAATCGCCTGGTCTAGTAGTTTCAGTTGCATCGGCATCGGCATCTGTTCAAGGAAGGATAGCTGCTGCTCCAGAGTCTCGAGCCCAATCACCCTGAGTCCACTTCCCGAGGCGCGCAAAGATAAAGACAAATCCATAAAGAAGCCGGTTTGCGGTGGCGGAGTACTCAGCGTCATCATCGCCGCCCAGGGTTTCATCCGCCTGATAAACTCCAGCGGCACCCGATAGCCGGATAAAGCGTTAACCAGGGCTTTGAAACGATCTGGCCCTATCACTGCTTCCAGGGTTTTTCCCGGAGGGTAATGCATGGTTTCGGTCAGCCGTGCCAGCGTCGGAAAATCCGGCACCAATTCCATCGCGAAGACGGTGTTATTGCCAAGCTTTTGAAGAAAGCCTGCTGAAAAATCTAGCACCCTCGGGTCTTCACTGTGGATCGTGCCAAGCACGTAGCCCACCTGTTTGCCATCCTTGTGGAGCGACCAAAAAAGTGCCCGATCGGCTTCCTGGGCACCACCCGCAACCACCAGTATCGGAACGGCAGTCAGAGCAAGTGCCAGTGCCAGTGTGAAAATCAAGCCAGCAAATGTTGTGGTGCGAGGCTTTTTACGTAGTATTTTGAAGTGCATTCCCTTATTCTCGCTGCCTTTGCAGTTGGAATCCAATATGCGGGCTAAAATATCAGAACGATTCAGAGGGTTTTTGCCAGTTGTAATCGACATTGAAACCGGTGGGTTCAACCCAACAACCGATGCCATGCTGGAAATTGCTGCCTGTATTTTATGCATGGATGATTTCGGACGGTTAAAAATTGCAGAGACAATCGATGCGAATGTCGAGCCCTTTCAGGGTTCAAGAATAGAGCCAAGCTCGCTGGAGTTCACCGGTATAGATCTTACTGACCCGGAGCGTAACCCTATCAGTGAGAAAGAAGCGCTGGGCAAAATTATTGTACCGGTCAGACAGGCATTACGCGCCTCCGATTGCCAACGGGCCATACTGGTTGGACACAATCCGTCTTTCGACCTGTCATTTCTGAATGCAGCTATTGTGCGGGTGAACTATAAACGTAATCCTTTCCACCCTTTCAGTTCCTTTGATACGGCGACACTCGGTGGTCTGGCGTTTGGCCAAACTGTGCTGGCACGCGCGATCCAGGCAGCAGGTATTGAGTGGGATGAATCATCAGCACATTCGGCAAAATACGATACCATCAAGACCGCCGAATTATTCTGCACCATCGTCAACCGCTGGAAAATCCTTACTGGAATTTAGCCCGATGTGTTACCAAGGCGCCCATAACCACCACCACCGGGTGTCTTGATGGTCAGGGCCTGTCCGGCAAAGGCGTTAAACTGGGTTTTGCCTGGCAGTACCCTACCATCCAACTCATTGCGCCCACATTGACCCGGTGTTCCACCCTCTAAACCCCAGGGTGGATATGTTCGGCGCTCAGTCAGCAACGAAACCTCAGCATCTGCGAGAAATTGATACTCACGCACAATGCCGTCACCGCCGTTAAATGCGCCCTTGCCACCCGAGTTGCGCCTGATCGCGTAGCGCTTGATTCTTAACGGGTAGTTCAGTTCCAGTACTTCCACCGGCGTGTTCAATGTATTGGTCATGTGGCTGTGGCGGGCAGAACAACCATCACCATCCCCGGCAGCCCCCATTCCACCTGCCAGGGTTTCGTAATAATCCCACCCCTGTTTGCCATGCCGGCCCATCGCTAGGTTATTCATACTGCCCTGACTGGCTGCCGGAATCCGGCTTGTAAAGACGTCTGAATCGGTAACCTGTGCGAGCGCGCCGCAAACCACATCAACAACTCTGCTACTGGTCTCCACGTTGCCAGCTGCAACAGCCGCGGGTGGATTGGCATTTACCAGGCAACCTTCACGCGCGGAGATCGTGATGCCCTGCAGAGCACCGTGGCAAGCTGGGGTATGCGCCGGTAACAAACACCGAAAAACATAAAAAACCGCTGCAACTGTCACGCTGAACGGACAGTTCAGATTGCCGGTGACCTGTCCGGCTGTGCCGGCAAAATCGACTTCGATACAGCCCCCATCGACATTGATAGTCACTGCGATCGGTATGTCTGTTTGCCCACATCCATCATCATCGAGATAGTCCGTAAAGTGATAACGCCCAGTAGGTATTGCAGCCAGGCTTTGGCGTACCAGGGTGGTTGCCCAGGACTGGATTCTGGTTTGCTGGCTTTCAAATTTTTCGATGCCCGTGGCTTTCACCAATGCCCGCAAACGCTTCACACCTAGCAGATTGGCCGCTATTTGCGCAATGAAATCACCTCGAGAAGTCTCCGGGCTGGTCAGCTTATCCAAAATGGATTGCAGAAAATGTTCATCCATCCGTCCATTTTCTAGCAGCAAGGTCGGTTCGATAAGGATACCTTCCTCTGCCAGCGTGCGACTGACCGGCATGGAGCCTGGCGCATCTGATCCAGTATTTGCGTGATGTGCCCGGTTGGCGCAAAAGCCCACCAGCACGTCAGAGGCAAAAACGGGTGCCAGCAGGCTTACATCCGGCAAGTGAGTACCACCACTGAACGGGTCGTTAAGAATTAACATATCACCGACCTGCCATGACCGGCTATTCACCAGACCCTGCATCGCATAGGCCATGCTGCCAAGATGCACGGGGATATGGGTGGCCTGTCCCAGCAACTCGCCACGACAGTTAAACAGCGCACAGGAATAATCCAGCCGGTCACGAATATTAGGCGAAAATGCTACCCTGCCCAGCAGCGCTCCCATTTCCTCACAAAGCGCAGCAATTTTGCTGGAAAACAGACTCAGCTCAATATTTCCAGCGGCGTCTGAATTAACCACCATGCTGAAAAATAGCCTCTAGGTTAAGCTCTGCTGCCACCCCCAGCTTGGTCGCTAACTGTACAGCCATTGCCTTTAGCCCGGGTTCAGTTTGGGCAGTAACCGTCACATGGCCGAGCTTGCGACCGGCACGTACCACTTTGTGATAATCGTGCCAGTGCACCCCCGCCATGCTGGCCATATTGACATCATTCGGCATTTCCCCTAGCAGATTAAACATCAGCGCTTGTGAATTGTTCCGGGTCTCACCCATCGGTAAATCACAAATCGCGCGCAAGTGGTTTTCAAACTGTGAAGTATCGGCACCATCAATCGTCCAGTGTCCGGAGTTATGTACCCTCGGTGCGAATTCATTGGCCAATAACTCTCCGTCCTGTAAAAACAGCTCCAGGGCCAGCACCCCAATATAGTCAAGGTGATCAAGTAAGCGCTTTACTAGAGCTTCAGCCCGGGTCTGCGTTTGCCGGTCAAAAGCAGGCGCCTGACTGATCGCCAATACACCGTCGCGGTGCAGGTTGCGCGTCAGGGGCCAATAGGCAGTTCGCCCGTCCTGGCCCCGTACCGCAATAATGGAGCATTCAACATCGAAGGGCACAAAGCCTTCACACAGGAGGTCGTGATCACCCAGTATCTGCCAGGCTCGTTCCAGATCTTCCTTGAAACGCAATACCGTCTGACCTTTGCCATCATAGCCAAGCCGCCGGGTTTTCAAGACACACGGTAATCCAATTTGCTCCATAGCATTAAGCAGTTCCGACCGAGATGTAACGGGGTAAAAAAGTGCAACCGGGATATGCAAAGCCTGCAAGCAGGTTTTTTCGCGCAACCTGTCCTGGCTTATATACAGAGCTTTTGATGGCGGGTAAACCGGACAGATGGACTCAATCAGCCTAACTGATTGCTCTGGAATGTTTTCAAACTCGAAGGTGACAACATCAGCAAGCTGCGCCAGTTTTCTCAACGCCACCTGATCAT
>CAYZLS010000089.1:0-7386 GCA_964479355.1 uncultured Wenzhouxiangellaceae bacterium
CACACACACACACACACACACACACACACACACACACACACACACACACGCACATGCGCATCCACGTCCTGCACAAAGGGGGTGCGTCCCCCCTTTGAGATCAGCCATGCTTACAGTTTCACCCACCAGCAGGCCTTCCACCTGGTGAAACATCGGTGTATGGGTCTGGTCCGAATCACTGCGAAACACTTTTCCCGGAGCAATAATCCGAACCGGCGCACCCTGGCGTTGCAATACACGAATTTGTACCGGTGAAGTATGCGTGCGTAACAACCGGCCATCACCAAAGTAAAACGTATCATGCATGGCGCGCGCCGGATGGTGCGGGGGGAAATTCAACGCGATGAAATTGTAATAATCATCTTCGACTTCCGGGCCGGTGGCGATGTCATAACCCAGCCTGGAAAATATTTCATTGATCCGCTGCAAGGTATGGGTAACAGGATGTAAGCCCCCCCGGTGTTGGCCACGACCGGGCAAGGTAACATCGATCGTCTCTCTGGCCAGACGCACGCTCAGCGCTGCATCTTCCAGTGCTTGTTTACGCACTGACAGTGCCTTAGCCAGTTCAGCTTTGACCTGGTTCACCGCTTGGCCAAAGGCTTTTCGCTGTTCATGTTCCATTGACCCGAGGGTCTTTAATAAAGCCGTAACCTGGCCTTTTTTACCTAGGTAGTTAACCCGTAAATCATCCAGGTCAGACAATTCTTCGCAGGCTGCAATCGCTGCCAGTGCCTGCTTCAGAATTTGCTTAACCGCTTCCACCGATACCTTTCCAGTCCACCCTAGTAGGGGAGTTCAATTCAAGAGTACTACCCCATCGCAAGTACGAAGGGGTTACCTGACCATCAGATTTTGTCAGTACCTCAGATACTGGCATCGTTCAGGCTTACAACTGGGCCTTGGCTTTTTCAGCCAGCACACCAAAAGCAACCAAGTCATGGACTGCCAGATCAGCGAGCACCTTACGGTCTATCTCAATCTCAGCCTTGTTCAGGCCATCCATGAATCGACTGTAAGACAAACCAAATTGCCGCGCAGCAGCGTTGATGCGGATAATCCACAAGCGACGAAACTGGCGCTTACGCTGACGACGGTCACGATAGGCATATTGACCCGCTTTGGTGACGGCCTGCTTGGCTACACGGAATACCTTGCGCCGGGCACCGTAGTAACCCTTAGCCTGCTTTAGTACTTTTTTGTGCCGCGCACGCGCGACAACACCACGTTTTACTCTAGACATTTTCTGACCCTCCTATTATGCGTACGGCAGCAAACGTTTAACGACTTTCTTGTCGGCGGCAGAAATTTCATCCGTACCGCGTGAGTTGCGTTTACGCTTGGTGCTCATCTTGGTCAGAATATGACTTTTAAATGCGAATCCACGCTTAAAATTGCCTGAGGCAGTTTTTTTAAAGCGTTTGGCCGCACCCCGATTAGTTTTCATCTTGGGCATGGTCTACTCCTGCTGGCCTTTATAGGCCTGTTAATGTTGCGCTACTTAAGCGGCCGGTGAAGTTTTTTCCGGCACTTTGCTTTTTGCTCAGCAACGCTTCTTAAAATGTAGCTGCAAATATCACAGCCACGGTATAAAACTTTCTGATCAGGCCTTTTTGGCGTTGATCATCATCGTAATCTGACGGCCTTCCATTCTAGGCAACTGCTCGACTACGGCCTCTTCCACCAGGTCATCCCGGACCCGTGTCAACATCAGGGAGCCTAATTCCTGGTGGACCATTTCACGGCCACGAAACCGCAACGTGATCTTGACTCTGTCACCACCTTCCAGAAAACGACGCACATTGCGCATCTTGACCTGGTAATCGGCTTCTTCAGTCCCCGGGCGAAATTTAACTTCCTTCACATGGATGACTTTTTGTTTTTTCTTGGCTGCCTGCCCTTTCTTGGCCTGCTCAAAGCGATACTTGCCATAATCCATGATTCGACAAACAGGTGGTTCAGCATTGGGTGCTATTTCCACCAGATCCATCGATTGTGCAAGGGCTGCTTCAAGCGCTTGCTCTACCGGCATGACTCCGGCCTGTTCTCCATCTTGATCAATTAACCTGATCTGCAACGCTATAATGTCCCCATTACGTCGCGTTTCTTTTTTTGCTGCGATGTTAAATTCTCCTGCTAATTATTTGTACTACCCCGCTGGTCTACTGCGCTTTGCAGATGTTGGGCAAAAGTCTCAATGTCCATACTGCCCATATCTTTACCTTCTCGTGTGCGCACTGCCATGGTGCTCTGTTCAACCTCACGGTCGCCCACTACCAGCAGATATGGAACTCTACTTAAAGTGTGCTGGCGGATTTTAAAGCCGATCTTCTCGTTTCTCAAGTCTAAATCAACCCGGAAGCCTTTATTTTCAAGGGACTCAGCTATTATTTTACACCTTTCATTCTGTCGATCGGTAATATTAAGCACCACCGCCTGCACCGGCGCCAACCAAACCGGCATTTTCCCGGCGTAGTTTTCGATCAGAATGCCGATGAAACGCTCGAGTGATCCGAGGATTGCCCGGTGCAACATGACCGGGGTCTGCTGGGAACCGTCTTCGGTGACATATTCAGCACCCAGACGCTCTGGCATATTAAAGTCCAACTGCAGCGTACCGCATTGCCATACTCGGCCAATGGTATCGCGCAGGGAAAAATCAATTTTCGGCCCATAAAAAGCACCATCACCTGGGTTTTCTTTGTAGTCAATGCCAGCCCCGGTCAGCGCGGTCGCCAAAGCGCTCTCCGCCCGATCCCATAACGCATCCCCACCAATTCGTTTTTCGGGGCGCGTCGACAACTCAACCAAAACTTCTTCGAAACCAAAATCCTGGTAAACGCTATAGAGCAACTCTAGAAAGGCCGAAGCCTCATCCTGCAATTGTCCTGGTGTGCAAAAAATGTGTGCATCATCCTGGGTAAACGCCCTGACCCGCATTAAACCATGCAAGGCGCCCGAAGCCTCGTTACGGTGGCAAGAACCGAATTCCGCCATCCGCATGGGTAAATCACGATAGCTGTGCAAACCCTGGTTGAAAATCTGGACATGACAGGGGCAGTTCATCGGTTTGATCGCGAAAGTGTGGCTTTCCGATTCAGTGATAAACATGTTTTCGATGAACTTTTCGGCATGACCGGATTTTTGCCACAGGCTGATATCAACTATTTGCGGCGTATTCACTTCCTGGTACCCGGCTGAGCGCAACCGCTTGCGGACATAATTTTTAACCTGGGTATAAATAATCCAACCATGATCATGCCAGAAAACCATACCCGGAGCCTCTTCCTGAAAATGAAACAAATCCAGTTGCCGGGCAATGCGCCGATGATCACGTTTTTCTGCTTCTGCCAGGTTGTGCAAATAGGTTTTCAGGTCTTTCTTCGCAGCCCAGGCAGTACCATAAATTCGCTGCAGCATCTCGTTGTTGCTGTCCCCACGCCAGTAGGCGCCGGCCAGCTTGGTCAGCTTGAAATGACCCAAGTGCGAGGTATTGGGCACGTGCGGGCCACGACACAAATCGGTAAATTCACCCTGCTCATAAAGCGATAATTCTTGATCCTCAGGGATAGACTCTATGATCTGGGCCTTGTATTCCTCGCCTTTGTCACGAAAGTACTGCGAAGCTTCATCCCGTCCCATGGTGACACGCTTGAGCGGTAAAGCTGCATCGATAAGACGACGCATTTCACTGTCAATCCGCTCAAGATCCTCTGGTGTGAATCCAGGCTTGTAGGCGAAATCATAGTAAAAACCATTGTCGATGACCGGGCCGATAGTAACCTGCGCTTCGGGGAAAACCCCCTGCACTGCCTGAGCAAGCAAATGAGCTGTTGAATGGCGGATGATATCCAGCCCTTCTTCATCCCTGGAAGTAATAATCCGCAGCGCGGCAGCATGCTCTAGCTCAAAAGAAGCATCGACCAATTGACCATCGACCTCTCCCGCCAGCGTGGCCTTAGCCAGACCAGGACCAATATCAGCGGCTACAGCCAGCACCGAGACAGCATGGTCATACTGTCTCTGGCTACCATCTGGAAGTGTAATTACCGGCATTTCTGTCTCTCAATATATCTAGCCCAAA
Organism: uncultured Wenzhouxiangellaceae bacterium; assembly: GCA_964479355.1. GTDB lineage: Bacteria > Pseudomonadota > Gammaproteobacteria > Xanthomonadales > SZUA-36 > SZUA-36. The sequence goes on from CAYZLS010000089.1 coordinate 4,085, forward strand.
ACGAATAAAGGACGCCCTGCGTCCCTTCGGGTGCGCCTTGGGTTATTTTCTCACCAGCGAGTTCGTTGCTGTAAAATCATCCTGCCATTGTACGCGCGAATGCATTCGCATCCCACTCTTTTTGAATGAGCACAGATAAAGGAATGCTATATTTCAATGATGATGTGATTAAAAAGCACTATGAACGAGCAAAGGAAACAGTGCTGACGGTTGCTGATGGATATTTCGTATCAAAAGTGGAAACCAGCGTGGCTTCGCCACCAGAATTTTAAAACCGAATCTCTGAATTGAGGTGGACAGACAGATGCCTAAAAAAGGCCAAAACTCCTAAATACTACATATGTACATAATTAATACTTTATTAGAATTTATCTGTCCTCTGTCTAAAAGGCTCTGGAATGTACTGCTGGTACGGATTCAAAGCCGGACTGATAGTTGGACAGACAGCTGGACAGATACCCTTACTCAAAGCCGGACTGATAGTTGGACAGACAGCCGGGGTTTTGGCCGCAGTGGAAATATGTTCGGTTCCCGTGGTTGGGGTGTGAAACCCGATATTATGTGTTTTGCTAAAGGCATCACCTCTGCTTACATTCCATTTGGGGCAACAACGGTTAATGAACGCGTTGCCGATGCCTGGAATGTCCCACCGGATGATCTAGGGAGTTTTATCATGCATGGTTATACCTATTCCGGTCATGCCGTTGGCTGTGCTGCTGCCATGGCTGCTTTGAACATCGTTGAACATGAAGATTTACCTGGAAATGCCAGGCGTGTTGGTACATACATGCTGGAACAGTTGCAGTCACTGACCCAATTCCCATCCGTAGGGGAAGTGCGTGGGAAAGGGTTGATGTTGGCGATTGATCTGGTGGTCAACAAACAAACACGTGAATCTGTCAACCCGCTGGATGGGTTGGCCTATGCAATTGCCAATGCCGCACATAAAGCTGGACTCATTATCCGACCTGCTGGCACAAAACTGATTATTTCACCACCCTTAATTTTCACCAACGAACACGTTGATGAATTGACCAATGCCCTACATTCCGCCTTTGAAGAAGCCGATCCAAGAGGGCCGCAAGTGCTGGCCAATATTGGCACCTCGCGGAACGTCGATCAGTCTGCGATTCGCGGTTAGGCCGACATTAAGATTAACTATCATACAATACACAATGATAAAAACTTAGTTACAGGAGAATTTAATATGTCTACTCCAACAGTAAATTTAATAACTAATCAATATAGCTTAGCGCCAACGACCAATCATTTTCTGAACAAGCAACACACGATGTTGATCGGTGGTAAACAGCTTGATGCTGTATCCGGTAAAACCATCGAGGTGCGCGATCCGGCCACCGATTCAGTGATTGCCTCTGTACCTGCGGGTAATGCCGCTGATGTGGATCTCGCCGTTAAAGCGGCGAGAAATGCATTTGAAAATCCTGCCTGGGCAAATATGCGGCCCGGGCAACGGGAAAAACTACTACTTACCGTGGCTGATCTGGTGGAACAACATGCCGAAGAATTTGCGCAACTGGAGGCATTGGATAATGGCAAATCAGTCATGATCGCCCAATTCGGTGATGTGGGAATGACTGTCGATTATCTGCGTTATATGGCCGGCTGGGCGACAAAAATACACGGCGAAACTATCCAGCCCACCTTGCCCTTTATCCCGCCCGAGGTGAAATTTCATGCTTACACTAAAAAAGAACCGGTTGGAGTCGTGGCTGCGATAATCCCATGGAATTTTCCACTATTGATAGCGGCCTGGAAACTGGGCCCCGCATTGGCCGTTGGCTGTACTGTGGTATTGAAACCTGCTGAAGAAACACCGTTAACAGCATTGCGTCTGGGCGAATTGATTCTGGAAGCTGGTTACCCCGAAGGTGTGGTAAACATCGTTACCGGTGTGGGCGAAGAAGCGGGTGCCGCACTGGCGGCACATCCCGGTATTGATAAGGTTGCCTTCACCGGTTCAACCGAGGTCGGCAAACTCATCGGCAAAGCAGCAGTCGATAACATGACACGGTTTTCCCTGGAGTTAGGTGGGAAATCTCCTGTCATTGTCCTGGAAGATGCCGATATCGATATGACCGTGGCAGGTGTTTCAATGGGGATCTTCTTTAACCATGGTCAGGTTTGTGCCGCTGGTTCGCGCCTTTATGTGCATGAGAGTATTTTTGACAAAGTGGTAGAAGGTATTGCCGACGGAGCGGCGAACATGAAACTTGGTAGTGGGTTTGATCCTGAAGCGCAAATGGGGCCTTTGGTATCACGAAAACAACAGTCTCGCGTACAAGAGTACATTAAGAATGGTAAAGCTGAAGGCGCATCAGTTGTGACTGGCGGCAAAGTCGTGCCAGGACCTGGTTATTTTGTCGAACCTACGGTGCTCGCTGCGACACGCAGTAGTATGACCGTGGTTCAGGAAGAAATCTTTGGTCCAGTCCTTTGTGCCTCTTCGTTTTCCAACCTTGAAGACGCGATTCAACAGGCGAATGATTCACAGTATGGTCTGGCATCTGCTGTTTATTCTTCAAATATTTCTACGGTGCATCGCGTCATCGATAAGCTCAAGGCCGGAACGGTGTGGGTGAATGGACATAACATGATGGACCCGGCCATGCCGTTTGGCGGTTATAAACAGTCCGGTATTGGGCGTGAAATGGGCAAGTATGGGATCGACATGTATACCGAAACCAAATCGGTGGTGATTCCATATTAATGCAAACTAAGAAGGGCATTGAACAATCTAGTCATTTACTCCTTACTTCTAAGGAGTAAATGACCCTCTGCATAACGATTGCCATCCGATAACCCATTGGTGAGCACAATATGAACATATTATGTAAAGAAATTGATATTGATAGTGAATCAGCACTGCTTAGCAGTATTGTTTTAGCTGTCATTGGCGCATCAACTATATTAATCTTACCTGGCTTGGTGGGTGTAATCGCCGATACCCTGGGACTAACTGCTCAACAACTGGGCTACGTTGCTTCAGCCGATATTATTGGTATGGCTGTTTCCATGGCAGTTGTTGCGTTTATTATCCATAGAGTGTCATGGCGACCATTAGCCCTGTTAGGTTTGATATTGATCATTGTCGGCAATACTATGAACCAGAATTTTACAAAATATTTTTTGAGCTTTTGATAATTCAGAATCGTCTGAAGGGATCAATATGTATATGCGGCGGGTGCCTTCCCATAAAAAGGGGGGGTGCCGGTTCGATTCCGGCCCGGGCACCATTCAAAATCAGCCACTATTTCTGTTTCTTTCGTTGCTCTATTTCC
>CAYZLS010000090.1:0-7310 GCA_964479355.1 uncultured Wenzhouxiangellaceae bacterium
CCGCCTCAAACAGGGTTATTCAGGATCGACTAGCTAGCCGCATTCACTGCTAATATGGGCTGATGTTACTACCCGCGGAACTTATCAGAGCCAAGCGAGATGGTCAGGCACTTGCGGCGGAAGCCCTGCAGACTTTTATCAATGGAATCGCCTCCGGACGGGTGAGCGACGCCCAGATTGGTGCGTTCACCATGGCGGTGCACTTTCGTGGTATGGACATGGCAGAGCAGGTCGCTCTGACGCTGGCCATGCGTGATACCGGCCGGTGCCTGAGCTGGCCAGATCTCAATGGACCGGTACTGGACAAACACTCTACCGGTGGGGTCGGTGATCTTGTCAGCCTCGTATTGGCGCCTGTTTTGGCTGCTTGTGGCGCATTTGTTCCGATGATTTCCGGCCGCGGGTTAGGCCATACTGGCGGAACCCTGGATAAACTGGAAAGCATTCCAGGTTTCAATGTCAGCCCATCTGCGCAAAAATTTGAACGGACTGTCCGCGAAACCGGTCTTGCCATGGCCGGACAGGGGGCGGACCTGGCGCCAGCAGATGGTCGGATATATGCAGTTAGAGATGTCACTGCGACGGTAGACTCAATTCCGTTGATCGTAGCTTCTATCCTTTCCAAGAAACTCGCAGAAGGACTTGATGGGTTGGTGCTGGACGTCAAGACTGGCAATGGGGCATTTTTGTCTGAACGAAACCAATCAAGAGAACTTGCCACCAACCTGGTTGAAGTTACTCAACGGGCTGACTTGCCTTGTTGTGCGCTGATAACAGATATGAACCAGCCGTTGGCGAGCAGTGCGGGCAACGTATTGGAGGTGCTAGAAGCCATAGATTTTCTCAAGGGCAAAACACCCTCAGTCCGGCTTGGCGAGGTTATGTTGGCACTTGGCAGTGAGTTGCTTTTACTGGGGGGATTGGCGACCAGTCTGAAGGAGGCCAGTAACAAGCTACAGGGTGTCGTTGATACTGGCCTGGCCGCAGAACACTTTGCCCGTATGGTGGCTATGCAGGGTGGACCAACCGATCTGTTGGAGAAGCCGGTACAATATTTATCGGTGGCGCCGGTCGTGCGTGCGCTTGAAGCCAGCACAGGTGGGTGTATACAACACATGGATACTAGGGCAATCGGGTTGAGTGTTGTCAGTTTGGGTGGTGGACGCAGCCGTGTTGGAGAGGAAATTGATCACCGGGTTGGCGTGTCGGGGTTGCGCAGTGTGGGTGAAATGGTAAGCCGGGGTGACCCGCTACTCACCATTCATGCGGCAGATGAATCAGCCTGGCAAGCTGCTGCAGAGGCACTTTCGGTTGCTGTTATTATTGGTCGTAAGAGTGATGCATTGCCGGCTGTCTATGACCGGGTTCCATAGTGTAAACGAGAATCAATGATCAGGGAGAAAAAATGATCGGTACACCACATATAAAAGCTGCCCAGGGTGATTTTGCAGCAACAGTGCTGATGCCGGGTGATCCGTTAAGAGCACAGGCGTTGGCAAGCAAGCATCTAGAAGACGTGCAGCAGGTTAACAGCGTCAGGAACATGCTGGGTTTTACCGGCAGGTTTAAAGGCCGGCCCGTCTCTATTATGGGTTCCGGTATGGGTATGGCTTCGATCAGTATTTATGCACATGAATTGTTCGATTATTACGGGGTTAAGCAAATCGTCCGGATTGGTACCTGTGGGGGCTTATTGCCTGACATGCAGGTGGGTGACCTGGTGTTGGCCAGTGCAGCAAGCACAGATTCCAGCATGAACAGACAGCGTTTTAACGGCTGGGATTTCTCTGCCAATGCAGACTTTGAATTGTTACGCCGGGTCAGTGAAAAGGCTGGTCAGGCTAAGCTGAAAGTCAGGACGGGTAATGTATTTTCAACCGATTGGTTTTATCATCCCGATGCAGAATTTATCGACAAGGTACAGAAAATGGGCATGCTGGCGCTGGATATGGAAACGGCTGCCCTCTACGCATTGGCGCAGCAGCACGGGACCAAAGCTTTGACCATACTTTCAGTTAGTGATGTCATTCCAACCGGTGAACAGGCATCGCATGCAGTGCGGCAAAATGCATTTGGTTTGATTATCGAAGTGTTGCTCGAAGCCCTGCTCAAAGAGAGTCCAGAGACATGAGCCAGGTTGAGAAAATGATCGCCAGGCTGTATGAGCCGGTTAATAATGCCAGCGATCATGCGTATTCGCCATACAGTGGCGCCAAAGTGGGTGCATGCGTACTTGATGATGACGGCAACCTTTATACGAGATGTAATGTTGAAAATGCTTCTTATGCTTTGACCCAGTGTGCAGAACGCAATGCACTGGCGGCTGCAATCAGCGCCGGTATGCAGCTTCGTAGCGCACGGGCACTTTTGGTATATGCAACCGGTTTTGATGCGTTGGCACCTTGTGGAGCCTGCCGCCAGGTGATGAGCGAATTAATGGAGGATGATGCCCTGGTCATTTCCTGTCACAACAGGTCGGATTACCGCAGTTGGTCGATGGATGAATTGCTGCCGGATGCATTTGTCTTAACCTGAAGCATTTAGCTCGGACACTTAATGCAATAATATGGCTACTGTGCATAATGCGAGCTACTGTTGCAGGAGAGCAATATAACTACCTACCAAAAGATCCTGGTTGCCGTTGATTTGAGCAGCGAATCAAATATTGTGCTGGAAAAAGCACAATGTTTTGCAAATTCGAATGCTGTTATCCATCTTGTTTACGTGCAGGAGCCAATGGATAACGTATATGTCGGCATTGTCCCGCAAAGTTCCAGTGTGGGCAGCCTTGGCGATCTTGAGGCACGGCTGGGCGTGGAATTGAAGCAAAAACTCAGCAAGCTGGGTGAGACTTACGCTTTGTCATCCAATCAATTACACATCCTGAACGGTTCACCTGCTCATGAGATTCACCGCTTTGCTAAAGACAATGACATCCAGTTAATCGTGATTGGAACGCATGGCCAAAAAAGGCTCCAGTTACTGCTTGGATCCACGGCCAATGCGGTCTTGCACGGCGCCGGTTGCGATGTTTTGGCAGTCAGAATCGGCGCCGCTTAACTGTCATCAAGATTCTGGTTGTGCGCTAGTCTTGATGAGCTCGAGCCGGGCATTTACCTGTGCCAGGATGCCAGCTGTGTCAAGGCCTGCTGCTTGCAGGCAGCTTGCTCGTGAGCCATGCTCAATAAACCGGTCTGGTAATCCAATATTGAGCACACTGACAGTCATGCCGGAAGTGGCGAACAACTCATTAACGCCACTGCCAGCCCCACCGGCAATGGCATTTTCTTCTATAGTGACCAAAAGACTGTGTGTTGATGCCATTTCGTGAATGACATCGGCATCCAGCGGTTTAATGAACCGCATGTTAACCAGACTTGCACCCAGTTGTTCGGCGGCGACACCCGCCGTTTGTAGAGCACTCCCAAACGCCAGTATCGCTATCTGACTGCCTTGTCTGATGATACTGGCCTTTCCAATCGGCAGTGCCTCCATGCGCGTCTGAATGGCCTTTCCGGGCCCACTGCCCCGTGGGTAACGGACAGCTGCAGGGCCCTGGTGCTGGTAGCCGGTGAATAGCATCTGTCGGCATTCGTTTTCATCGCTTGGTGCCATGATCAACATATTCGGAACACAGCGCAGGAAGCTCAAATCGAAGCTGCCGGCATGGGTCGGGCCATCGGATCCGGCCAGACCCGCCCTGTCGATGGCAAACAGTACAGGTAGGTTTTGTACCGCAACATCGTGTATCAACTGATCATAGGCACGTTGCAAGAAAGTGCTATAAATGGCCACCACCGGATGTACACCTTCGCAGGCCATACCCGCAGCAAGGGTTACGGCATGTTGCTCAGCAATGCTGACATCGAAATAGCGATCTGGAAAGCGTTGCTCAAACTTAACCAGGCCTGAGCCCTCCCGCATTGCAGGCGTAATGGCGAGCAGCTTTTCATCCATTTCCGCCATGTCACAGAGCCACTGACCGAATATGTCGGTGTAGGTTGGTGATGTTTTCACACGGCTAGCTGGGAGCACGATGCCAGTGGCTGGATCAAAAGGCCCAACTGCGTGATATTTGACCGGATCCTGTTCTGCTGGCGCATAGCCCTTGCCTTTAACGGTGATAATATGCAGCAGGTTCGGGCCCTCAACAGTCTGAATGGTCTGCAGTGTGCGTAACAGCAACGGCAGATCGTGACCATCGATGGGGCCAAGATAGTTAAACCCTAGTTCTTCAAACAAAGTGCTCGGTACAATCATGCCCTTTACATGCTCTTCCCAGCGGCTCATAAAGCGCCATACTCGAGAGTCTCGATGTATCATTTGTTTACCGCGCTCACGGATGTTGGTTACCGTAGGGCCACTCATCAGACGCGCCAGCATTTTAGTCATGCTGCCGACATTGGGCGATATCGACATCTGATTTTCATTTAGCACTACCAGCATGTTGGGGTTCAGAGAGCCGCCGTGATTGAGCGCTTCAAAGGCCATGCCGGCGGTCATCGCACCATCACCAATGATGGCAACAACCCGGCGAGCAATTTGCTGGTGAGATGAGGCGAGAGCCATGCCCAGTCCTGCACTGATTGAAGTTGATGAGTGACCGACACCAAAGGTATCAAATTCACTTTCAGCACGCTTTGGAAAGGGTGCTAGACCGCCGGTTTTCTTGATGGTGGTGATCTGGCCACGCCGGCCGGTGAGAATTTTATGTGGATAAGCCTGATGGCCTACATCCCAAATTAGCCGGTCATCTGGGGTTTCGAAGCAATAATGCAGGGCAATGGTGAGTTCAATACAACCTAGGCCTGCGCTGAAGTGACCACCGCTTTTTGAAACCGCTTCCAGCAGGAACCCGCGTAGTTCATCGGCAATTAGCGGCAGTTGCTCTTCATCCAGCTTGCGTAAATCTGCTGGTGAGCTTATCTGCTGCAAAAGAGGGTATTTCTCAACATTTATGTCAGTCATTATCGTTCGCGGTCTACAGCGTAGGCTGCCAGCCACGCCAGCGAATCAGTGTTGCCTGGTAAGTTATGCAGCTCCAGCAGGGCCAGGTCCCGTAGTTCGTGGGCTCTTTTAATGGTGTTCTCCGCTCCAATAATGGCAGGAAAAGCTGGTTTTGACCTAGCTGCGTCTGCCTGGCTCGGCTTGCCGGTGATCCTGCTGTCTCCCGTCACATCCAGCAGATCATCAAATACCTGGAATGCCAGACCCACCAGCTTGCCAAACCTGCGGAGCGTTTCATGCTGGCCAAGGGTAGCTGCTGCCAGGATTGCTGGCGCGCTAGTGCTGTTCTGGATCAATGCGCCGGTTTTATATGCATGTATATTTTCCAGTTCAGCCTGCGATATGTGCTTGCCCATACTGGCAAGGTCAAGCACCTGGCCTCCTGCCATGCCGTTTGCACCGCATGCATTGGCCAGCCCCAAAATGATCTCCACCTGTCGTTCAGGATGGATTGCCAAAGCCGGATCAGCTGCAAGAATTTTAAAGGCTAGCGCTTGTAACGCATCACCGGCCAGTATGGCCGTTGCCTCATCAAACATGCAGTGGCAACTGGGTTGCCCTCGTCTGAGGTCATCGTCATCCATGCTGGGCAAGTCGTCATGGATCAGGGAGTAGGCATGGGTGAGCTCTATCGCAACAGCGATGCCATCAAGCTCTTCCTCAAGCAGATTCAGCGAGCGGCCAGAAGCATACACGAGCATTGGCCGGATGCGTTTACCACCGGCTGTTGCAGAATAGTGCATCGCCTCTAACAGGAGTTGAGGCGTCTGGTCAGACTCTGGCAGGTACCCGGGCAGGATGTCTTCGAATCGCTGCTGCCACGTACTGATGGTGGTGGCGGTGTCAGGCATCCGGCTTAAACGCAAGGAGTGATTCTTCACCTTCGGAATTGATCAATTGTTCGACGGTTTGTTGGGCGTTATCCAGAACTGACTGGCACTGTCGGGTTAATGCAATTCCCTGTTTAAAACTGGACAAAGATTCATCCAATGACAATTCACCCTCTTCAAGTTTTTCAATCAGTTTTTCGAGTTCGCCCAGGGTCTTTTCAAAATCTGAATCAGGTTTGGTTTTTTCGGCCATAAGCTATATTCCTATATCAGCAGAGCGACACTATCGCACCACACCGGCAGGATCAACCCCCCGTGATCCTTGTTGAGTAAGAATAAACTGTAGCAAAGGATTCTGCGGGTGCCAGCTTAAACTGGATTGATTTTCAGATAACCAACCTGCGAACCATTCGCTGCAACACCAATCGCCAATCGCTACCAATTCGTCATTAAGTTTGCACAACGGAATACTGTCTCTGAGCCAAGGTGGAATACCGGCTGACTGGAATAAATTTTTGAGTTTGTGGTGATGTTTTCCCAGTTGAATAACATCATTTTTATTGTTGCGTCTACTACCAACAGAAAACCCTTCCGGTAGGGTGGCCAGACAGCGACCCTGCAACCTGAGCAAACCGAGATCTTCACCCAGATCGATTCCAGTCGAGCCAGCGGGCCATTTGACGCTGGGGCAGGCGGTGATTTTGACATCCATGTGCAGCCATAAATTTTGTTGATATAAACGCAATAACCAACCGCCCCAGCGGATGACTATTTTGTGGCTACTGGTGGCCTTTTGTACCTGCCCGGAAAGAGCATGCAGGCTGCATGCGGGTATGGATGGGGCGTTGGATTGTTTTAACCAGCGCCGAACAACTAGGTGTAGCAGCTCTGAGGTTTGTTTGAGCCTGGGTGAAACGTTCAGTACTAGGGGGTGGGGCAAATGCTGCTGGAGATACTCATCTGCAATTGATTCGAGTAGTGACCGGGTCCCGGCCATCGTTTTGCGGGTTAACAACAGTCGTTTACCAAGTTCTGGCCAACGGCTTTCCAACCGGGGTATGATCTCATGGCGCAGGAAGTTGCGGTCATGACTCAGAACCTGGTTGGAAGGGTCTTCCAGCCAACTGACGTTGTTGTTGTGCAAATAGCTGCGTAACGCACTGCTTTGGAAACTCAATAATGGACGTTGTAAAACACCGCTACCCAAGGCTCGGCACTTGGGCATGGCCGTCAAACCATCGACGCCGCTGCCACGCATCAGATTAAGCAATACTGTCTCAGCCTGATCGTTGGCATGATGTGCTGTCAATAAGCAGTCGTTTGGACCCAGTAATGCTGAAATTGCCTGGTAACGTAAATACCGGGCAGTGGCTTCCTGACCCTTGCCTGAATGCGTGCTCAGGTCAATCTTCAAGCAGGTCAGGCCGATCACATGCTGGGCGCAAAAGTCTTCGCAATGTTGTTGCCAAAGAT
>CAYZLS010000091.1:0-7305 GCA_964479355.1 uncultured Wenzhouxiangellaceae bacterium
GCATCTGCCGTCGGCGTTGGTGCAGTTGGTAACGCAGGACGAGCCGGTAACCCAACCATACCAGCACAGCAATCAACAACACCGCCAACACCCACCAGCCTAGTGCTGGTGGCCACCATGGCACTGCCGGAGCCGCATGGATATCACGCAATTGGGATAAAAGATCCGGGTTCACGCTACCCGACCCACCAATATCTGCAATTCACGGCCCAATACATCCACCGGATCATCGGTCGTGCTTAACACCATCCAGCCACATTTGTGGCGCTGAAACATTCGCCGGGGAATTTCACCATGGGCCACGCTCATCTGCTCAAACTGTTGGCGTGACTTTGCCTGGTGGGTATCCAGCATCGCGCTATGTTCACCATCAGAAATCGGAAACCTGCCTACAGGCAGAAACTGCTCGGCCGGATCCATCACCTGGCAGCCAATCACATCGTTGTGCTGACGCAGGCGGGACAGGTGGCGATGACAATGTTCATCAAGATTAAAAAAATCGCTGATGACCAACACTAGGCTACCGGGCCGCACAGTGTGGCGGACCCGCTCAAGCGAAACCGAAAGTGGTTCCTGCTCCGTAGTTATTGAGTTAGGATTCAGCCATTCCACTAAACCCTGGATTACCCGCATAGCACCCCTGCGACCGCTAGTCGGACGTAATTCACGGTGCTTGCCCGAGGCAAATAAAAATGCACCAATGCGATCACCCCGACGCACTGCCGCCCAGGCGATAGCGGCTGCCAGATACCCGACTGCAACCGATTTCAACCGCTTGCGAGTGCCGAAATACAGGCTAGAACTAGCATCCACCACGATTAACACCGGTCGTTCACGTTCTTCCTGGAAGATCTTGGTGTGGGCTTTGCCGGTACGTGCTGTCACGCGCCAGTCCATGTTGCGGATATCGTCACCCGGCAGGTAATGTCGCGATTCTACAAAATCTACCCCGCGACCACGAAAACGTGAGCGGTAGGCACCCGCCAGTGCGGAAACAGACGGCCGGTGCATTGGCAGGCTGAGTGCGTTGCAGCGGGGTTTTAACGCAATTAACTCAGTGGCACTCAGATGAATGCCAGTCATCATGGAGCCGGAACCAGGTCCAGCAGGCGATCTACCAAGTCGTCCACGATAACCCCATCGGCTTCTGCCTCATAAGATAATAACACCCGATGCCGCAAGACTTCATGGATCACGGCATGAATATCATCGGGTGATACAAATTCCCGTCCGTCGAGCCACGCGCGCGCACGCGCGCATCTGTCCAGCCCGATTGTGGCACGTGGGCTGGCACCATAACTCACGAGGTGACCCATTTCTGGATCCCATTTACCCGGATCGCGGGTTGCCAGCACCAATTGCACAATGTATTCCTGCAAAGCCGGCACCATGTGCAAATCTAGGACTTGTCTTTGTGCAGAAAATACCTGTTGTTGGGTCACTAGGGTGGTGGGCACAGGTTTCTCGCCGAGCTCTTCTCGCGCCTGGCCTCTGGCGAGCTCCAGAATATCCTGTTCAGCCTGCGCATCCGGGTAACCAATGGAAACATGCATCAAAAACCGGTCCAGTTGGGCCTCCGGCAAAGGGTAGGTGCCTTCCTGTTCAATCGGGTTTTGCGTCGCCATCACCAGGAACAGCGGTGACATTGGGTAGGTCACACTGCCCACGGTGACCTGGTGCTCTCCCATCGCCTCCAGCATGGCGGACTGAACCTTGGCTGGTGCCCGGTTAACTTCATCGGCAAGAATCATATTGTGGAAAATTGGCCCTTGCTGGAATTCAAACGTGCCTTCCTGCGGGCGATATATTTCGGTGCCGGTCAGATCAGCAGGCAATAAGTCAGGGGTAAACTGGATTCGATGAAAATTACCCTCAATGCGTTCTGCCAGCACCTTAATGGCGGTGGTCTTGGCCAAGCCCGGTGCACCTTCAACCAGTAAGTGACCGTTGCAAAGCAAGGCCATGACCAGGCGTTCCATTAGCCGTTCCTGCCCAATGATCAACTGGTTTGCGACCTTACTGAGCTCCACGAACGCGACTCTTTCCGGGTTATGGCGAGTATCTATTTGGGTTTTTTGTTCGACCGATTCCATTATTTACACCTATTGCTGCCGCCCCAAAATGGAGCTGATTGATTTATAGGCCCGACCCGACGCTTTTTCAACCGCTTATCGTCTAACAAATACGGGTTGTTGCATCAGTGTCATTGGTCATGAACGCGGGTAATTCTGGTAGTATTATCAGCGAATAGTGTCTTAAATGGGAATATTCCGTAATGAGCGGGATGAATTCACACACACTACCGCTCCCTAAACCATGGAGGATCCATGAAAACGCTGTCATTGATAGCGTGTTTGTTTATCACCGTTTTGCTGGCTGCTTGCGTCACTAAGGCCCCTGCACCAACGGATAATTCACAAGACGGGCCAAGTCTCACTGCCCAGTACATGTACCTAACCGAGCAGCAAGCTTAGGAGCGCATGGTAACTGATTTACTGGGTCCATCCACCAAAAAGTGAGGAACTGGCAAAAGATAGTAGCGGTAGGGATAACTAGCACGCTAACTAATAGTCTTGTGGATCCACATCAATTGCCCAGCGTAGCCGCCGGGTAGCCGGGATTTTTTTAAGTCTTATTAGCCACTCATTCAGTTGCAGGTGCAATGCTGAACGTGAGGTTGACTGGACTAGCAAATACCACCTGAAACGTCCACTTCTGCGCTCCATCATTGCCGGGAACGGGCCGTAAATTGTGGCTTTTCCAGCCGGAAAGCAACGCTTTGCCTGGTCGAGAAATGTGCTGACATCTTGCTTATTTTGAGCATCTGAACGCAATAGGGCCTGAAAGCTGAACGGTGGCAGGCAAGCTGCTTTTCGCTCAGCCCGCATACCATCGGCAAATGAGCGGTAACCCGAAGTCAGTAACGATTTGAGTGAATCATGCTCCGGGTAATGCGTTTGCAAAATAACTTCGCCCGGCAATTCATCCCGGCCAGCACGACCAGCCACCTGCACTATCAATTGCCCCATGCGCTCCAGCGCCCGAAAATCTGCGCTATATAAGGCCTGGTCCAGGTTGATGATAACCACTAGGGTGACCCTAGGAAAATGATGACCCTTGGCCAGCATCTGAGTACCGACCAACAGACAGGAATTGCCGGTTTTGACCGCCTCAGACAAACGTTCAAATTCACCCTTTTTACGCACCGTGTCCCGATCAAAACGTAACAGGGGGGTTGCCGGAAAGGCGTTCGCCAGCACCTGTTCCAATTGCTCGGTACCCTCACCGGCACCCAGCAGTGCATCAGCACCACAGGCAGGGCACATCACCGGCACCCGCATGCCCTGATCACAATGATGGCAGAGCAGCTGGTGCTTAGCCTTATACCATGTCAGGTTCGCATCACAGCTTTGGCAAGCAGCATGCCATCCACACTCGTGACACAGAATAACCGGCGCGTAACCCCGCCGATTGAGAAAAATAAGTGCCTGTTGGCCTTTATCAAGCGTTGCTGCAATCGCTGTCATTGCTACAACAGAAATACCACCACGCATGCTTTGCTGGCGCAAATCCAGCACCCGCCAGCGCGGCTCGACCGCGCCAGTAGCGCGCTCTGTAAGACGATGCCAACTGTAACGACCTAAACATGCGTTATTAAATGTCTCCAGCGAGGGTGTTGCGGTTCCAAGCACCACCGGAATCCCGAGCCCTGCAGCACGTTTTACTGCCACATCGCGAGTTGAATAACGAAAACCATCCTGTTGCTTGAACGAGGCGTCATGTTCCTCATCCAGGATAATTATTTGTAATGCAGGCATGGGCAAAAACAGCGCTGAGCGGGTACCAATCACCAGTCGCGCCAGCCCACTCTTCGCCATTGCCCAGGCCCGCAGGCGCTGGCCTTCACTTAAGCCGGAATGCGTGACCACCGGCTCAAAACCAAGCCGGTTGTGGAAACGCTTGAGTAACTGCGGTGTCAGGCCGATTTCCGGCACCAGCAACAACGCCTGGCCGCCGTCTTGTAATACCTGTTCCAGCACACACAAATACACTTCGGTTTTGCCGCTACCGGTAACACCGTCAAGTAAATGGCGCTGGAAGCTACCGAGTTGACTACCGATGGCATCAACTGCTGCCCACTGTTCAGCATTAAGCGAATGACCTGGAATCGGCTTTAATGCAGCCGGTTGTCGGGGCTCTACTTCGATCCAATATTGTTCCAGCAAAGGCACCAGTGATTTTCTCCAGGTCGGTGCCACGGCACGCAACTGGGTTTCGGTGACCGCCCCATCAAGCATTGTGGCGAGTAAACGAAACTGGGCTTTGATGCGACCGGGAGCTTGTTGCAAGCGTTCCCGACCGGCAGTAGTCAGACGGTATTGCACCTGGGGTGGTGGGAACCTGCCGCTGGGTTTTCTGAGTAAAGGCGGTAAGGCATTGAAGACGACTTCCCCGGGGCTGTGCTTATAGTAGCGCCAGCACCAGTTTAATAATGTCAGCATTTCACCCGTCAGGACGGATTGCGTACCATCAGGACAAGTGATCACCTGCGCCAGTTTTGCCGTTGGCAGATCACTGGTAGCAGCAACTTCTATGACAACACCCACCAGTTGGCGATGACCGAAGGGTACGACTACACGTGTACCCGGCTGGGGGCAGGGCTCGTTGACAGGCGGCAGATAGTCAAAAATCTGCCTTAATGGCAGGGGCAACGCAACCTGTAATATGGTTTGTGGAGGAGTGGCTGGCATAGCAAATGATTTTAACAGTCAATGAGGGTGTCGGGTTGAGCACACCAAACTGATTCCCTTAGGCTCTCCAGAGGCACGCTGCAAGTACATCCCTGTATCGCTCTCAGCTCGGGCTCCATGCTTCGCTCTAACGAGTCCATCCGTGGACTCGTGTCGCCAATATCCATGTTGGCTCAAGGCCTCTGGAGAGCCTAAGCGAACCAGCCTGGTGTTCGTGCAAGTACCGTTCCCACAGCTTGTGGGTCAGGGTCTGTGAATAGTTAGTTGAGGCTATCGGTTTGTGGGTCTTTGACCAGTAATGAGAATTGTCTGGCTAACGCCGGTTCGTCCCCACCAAGTTCAACCATATCACCGACAATGCGTGCTGATTCACGCAATAACAAATCGGGCCGGTCATCATTGTCCACTTCAGCATCTTCGGAATCTTCGCCATCAACGATGGCCTCGACGGGCTCACCTGTATTGGCAAGCGCATCTGAATCTTCCAGCAAGGGTCCATGATCATGCTCCAACCGTGCGGCCTTGCGGGCCTCGCGCTTGGCCTTATGCTGTTCCATTTCCTCACGCCGTGTTGACTCGAGCAAAGAAATCTTTTTCTTGTCCTTGTTACGGTTAAATTCTTCTACATCACTGCGCAGCCAAGCGAACTCCTGATCACTGGTGACTCTGTCCTGGTAACGAAAATCGGTTACTGCAACCATCCGTTCCAAGTTACCGTTACGTTTAAAATCAGCCGACGGAATACTGGTCCACGGCAAAGCATTATCCAGCGAACGCTCTCCATAGTTTTCAGGATCACCGGCCGATGGGAAATGGATATCGGGTTCCACCCCCCGGTTTTGGGTGGAACCACCATTAACGCGGAAGAACTGTGCCATCGTAATTTTCAATTGGCCCATTTTTCCACTATCACCCGGCTTGGCATAATCATCGAGGTCCACCAGATTCTGTACCGTACCCTTACCAAAGGTCGTTTCCCCAATGATGATGCCTCTGCCATAATCCTGGATTGCCGCAGCAAAAATTTCTGAAGCGGATGCACTGTAACGATTCACCAACACGGCCATCGGACCGTCCCAGTTCATGCCCGGATCAACATCTTCCTCGGTGCTGATACGGCCGCCGGAATTGCGCACCTGTACGACCGGACCCTCATCTATAAACAGACCCGTCAGTGTTGTTGCTTCGAGTAACGAGCCACCACCATTGTTGCGTAAATCAATAATCAGGCCTTGGATACCCTCTACCTTCATTTCATTGATCAGGCGCCTGACATCACGCGTTGAGGATCGGTAATCGGGCAAATTCCTGGCCCGTCCATTGAAATCCAGGTAGAAAACCGGCAGGTCGACCACACCGACTTTGGCCACTTCATCGGCCTTGCCGGGCACTTCAATAATGCGACTCTTGGCGGCCTGCTCTTCCAGTTTGACCTCATCACGCACGATATCAATAATCGTAGCGGGACCATCAATGCCGGTTCCTTCATGCAATACTTCAAGACGTACAATGGTGTGCTTTGGACCGCGGATCAGATCCACGACATCATCAACCCGCCAACCAATTACATCTGTCAGTTTGCCATCACGGCCTTGCCCGACAGCAGTAACCCGGTCACCGGCTTGCAGGCGACCGTCCTTATCAGCCGGCCCACCCGGCACCACTCTTGCAATGCTGGTGTACTCGTTTTCACGCCCCAGCAGTGCGCCGATGCCCTCCAGAGACAGACGCATGGAAATTTCAAAGTTCTTGGAACTGCGGGGTGACATATAAGCGGTATGCGGCTCAATTGATTGCGCGAATGCATTCATGAAAAACTGGAAAATATCATCAGAATTAAGCTCAAAAATACGCCGGTCAAGGTTTTCATATCGATCATCAAGCGTCTCGGCAATAGCTTCATCTTCCTTACCGGTTAGACGCAAACGCAAAAAGTCATTTTTTATCCGCTGGCGCCAAAACTCATTGAGTTCCGCTTCGGATTTTGCCCATTTTGTTTCACTGCGGTCCCAGGGATAAGTCTCATCGATGGTAAAATCCATCGGTTTTTTTATTTCTGCCCGTGCGAATTCCACGCGTTTACGTACCCGCTCAACATAGGTGTTAAAAATCTCATAGGCAGGAGCAGGGTCTGAATGCTGCAGTGCTTCGTCCAGAAGCAGGCGGTTGGGTATGAAAGTCTCAATATCAGCAGCTAGGAAAAAACTGAAGTTGGGATCCAGCAACTCAAGGTAGCGATCATCATCGAGCCGGGTGTCTTTGTAGTGCCAATTTGACAAAAACCGGGTCGCCAGATTGCTACGTAGCCGCTGCTCCACACTGGGCTTGAACTGTACCGGTTCATGTGGCCTGGTTGTGGCCCACACCGTTGTACTGGTGACGATTATTAATAAAAACTTGATTGCTCTCAAAATCCTTTACTCCAAGATCCAGTGCTCTGATTCACTATGCTACTGACCACAAACCCGGCCTTGAGTTGCCGGGTTCGGGTAATTCTACAGTTATTAGGCCTTGTCCAAGGCGATAGCGCAAGGGTCAAAAGTCTGGGTGCCCC
>CAYZLS010000092.1:0-7238 GCA_964479355.1 uncultured Wenzhouxiangellaceae bacterium
CTTCAATATCTCCACCAAATAATTGAGTTCCAGCAACTGAACCTTCAAATTGGTCCATCATCGACTTTCCTAGTCCGGAATATATATATTGACCACTTGAATCCATAATGGGATCTTCTTCCCTATAACCCATTGCAACAATACTAGGCATTCCAAATCTATCACGCCATGCATCGCTTGCCATTATTTCTTCTTTTGTGAAAGTATAAGGAGTTTCCATTTTCTCCCCTGCTGCAATATAATCTTCAATAAACTTTTGTCCTTCCCAGCTACCGGTGCATGCAAATGCCCCATTATTATGACAACATCATCCAGATCAAAAACAGGCCCGGCAATGGTTTCATACCCATCGTAAAGCAATCTGCCTGAGCGCAACATATCCATGTTCCACTGTTTGTTGTGTCGTTCGCCATCTGCGCCTATATAAATGTATCGAGCAGACAACACCACTTCAACACCAGTAGCATCCCGACTGGTCCAGGCATCAAGATAGTGTTTTTCTGCATCGTGGGCCGTAGTGATATTGTCCGCAATCACGAGCGCTGGGTTCAGCAACAAGCTCATTACTAGGAGCTTGGGGATTCGACCATAATTCATGTTTAATTCTCCACATGGGTATTCGGGGATGATTAAGAACGGATTGAAATGCACTTTATTACAAAACGGCATCACAAAGCTGGTTCATAATTCTTCTGCCCCTGTGCGCCAGCCCACAACAGACAATCGCAAATAGAGTCGACCATGTCAGCACCGGGCCCACCCACTCTTTAGCAATACCATCTGCGGTAGCAGTCAGTTCAATGTAGATTTAGCCACCGCCCTAGCAATCAGTTCTGGGCTTTTTCAATCGGCACAATGTCAACCACATAGACCTTGGCATTGGTATCACCAGTATTCTCCCACCAATGCACCAGACCGTCGTTTTCTACAACGGTTTGCCCATTTAAAAGGGTGCGTTCTGCCGGTAGATCGTTACGGGTTTCCCGCATTTCACCTTTAATAATCAGTGCGATACCGGGCCGGGCCTCGTGTTTGTGTACAGCCACCACCCCGCCCGGTGCGATAGTTAACAATCGAGCCCGCAGCCTGTAACCCTCCAGACCTTCAATCTCGTCGGCTAGGGGATGGCCCTGAAGTGTTACCACAGCGATGATGCCGCTTGATTGAGTCGGTCCTTCAAGTCCCAGATCCTGCGCTGCTTGTTTTTCGGCAGCCGGCATAACGGCAGGTTGTTGGGCTGCGGTTCCAGCACAGAACAACAACATTCCAAATGTGAGAAGAGTTTTCATATCGAGTACCAGTTTGTTAATCGACAGTTCTGAATAGCGGCAAGGTTCCCAACCGGTCTTGCATCTCCACCGGTTCGCCGTCGCTGCCCAGCAACGGCCGGGGTGGATCGAACCGCTGGGTGAGGGGTGTTACCACCAGTATGGTTATCAGGCAAGCGATCAGACCCAGCATATCGCCTGCCAGCGTTGGCATGATCATGACTGCCAGTAACCAGGCCAGGAAGCCCACCGTCATGGCGGCCAACGTGCCCGTGCGATTGGCACTTTTCCAGTACACGCCGGCAATAAATGGAATTACTACACTGACCAGGATGACTGAGTTGGCGTCGAGGATAAGGTTGAAGATGACCTGTACTTTCAGAGCGACATAGATGGCAATGGAGCCGAATACCGGTATGGCGACACGTGTGGCTAACAACCGCAATTTGTCGGAAGGCCGTGATTTGAACAATGGCAATATATTGGTACTGAAGATGCTGGCGGCAGCCAGCAGGGCGCTGTCAGCAGTACTCATGATGGCAGCCAGCAATGCACCCACAAACAGTGTGATGGCAACCGGGTGTAAATGGTTCAGGGCTAGGGTGGGAATCACTGTCTCTGGGTCTTCCAGGCCGGGCAGGGTAACGCTGGCAATGATACCCAAGATGACCGGGATCATGCCCAGGGTCAGGTAGCCGAAACCGGCAATATAGAATGAGTTTTGTGCCACCTGTTCGGTCTTTGCGGAGAAAGATCTTTGCAGCAGGGATTGAGAAGTAATGTCGGCCAGACCAAATATCAGCCAGGCGCGGAAGTAGTTGAGCCAGATCTCCGCCGTATTTTCCAGGGGTATCATGCGGAAGGTATGCTCGGGCAACTGGGGTGCAATTGTGCCCCACCCACCCACATCTACCAGTACCACTACCAGCAAAACCACCAGGCCGATGGCGATAATCAGGATTTGCACGAAGTCGGTTATGGCGACAGCCCACATACCGCCTGCTGCTGTGTAGATGAAAATGATAATTGCGCCGCCCGTTATGCCCCAAACCAGGGGCACGCCGGTCAATGTTTCAAATACGAAGCCAAAGGCCACCAGCATGCCGGCGGTCCAGCCGATGCCAGAAGCAATGGAGGCGACGGCCGCAATGGTGGCCGCGGTAATGCCGAAGCGGTCCTCAAAAAACTCGATAAACGTGACCAGACGCAGCCGACGAAAGATACGGGCAAAAAAGAAACCTACGATAAATAGTGCCAGGGCGCCACCAAAGGGATCGGCAATGATTCTCAGGAAACCACCCTCGTAGGCTGACCCGGAAGAGCCCATCATAGCGCTGCCGCCAAACCAGGTAGCCACCAGGGTGGCCGCACAAATCCAGATTGACATACGCCTGCCCGCTATCATGAAATCTTCCGTGGAATGGGAACGCCGGGCCGCATAGACCCCGATGAACAGCATCATCACCAGGTAGATGACAACACCGACAAAGATGATGGCTTCAGTGCTCATGGATTTCTCCGCAATGGATGGCAGACAAGCTGGATTCAGAAAAACAACCCGTTAACCATGACACAAAAGCTGGGGTCAGGGTAAAAAATTACTGTGGTCAGAGCAAAACCCACTCTGACCCTGCGGCCAAAACGTGTCAACATTCTCCAGAATAGACCAGAGAGTTCTTAACTAAGGAAACTCTGATCAATTAGTGCTGACAATGATATTTCCGTTGTGATTCAATCAAAAGTTCAAAAAAAATATCCTGAATGGCCCATTGGGTCGGCTAATTTTCCTGTTTATCCTGTATTTTTGGATCAACAGCGGATTTCAGACGTACTTTCCCTATGTGAGTCGTTAATGGGAATATCGGAGATAAACAAGTGAGTAATGTCGTAGCTTTCAGCGATTCGAATAACCGCAACCCAAGCACTGTTAATGGGAATGTTGCTCCACCAAGACGTAAAAAGAACATTGAAAGCCGCCCCCGTGAGTATCTGACACCCAAGGAAATGGATGGTCTGATCAAAGCTGCGGGTAAGCATGGACGACTTGTTAAAAAGTAAAGCAATCAAAAAGATAGGTCAATAGTTTAGTTCTTGCGTCATAAATTCTTGCGACTGTGCCACTATTCTTTTTTTTGGCTTGCCTTCGTTGTCGACCATTCTTCCGATTGCGGACCGGAACCGGCGCCGCGTAGACGAGTATGGTCGCGGTCATTGGCACAGGCGTCACTTCGTTCGGTCGCAGACCAGATCGAACGATCGTTTCACTCGCGGTTGAGGCCGGTCGCGCGGCCATCCAGGATGCCCGCCTAAATCCAGCAGACATTGGTGCTGGGTTCTCCGCCAACGCGCTCGGCGCCAAGCTGTTCGGCGACATGACCATCGGCCAGAATGTATTTGCAGAACTCGGCCTCAATCGTATTCCCGTCGTCAATACGGAAAACGCCTGCGCCTCAGGATCCACCGCCTTCTATCTCGCACAGGCGTGTATTCGGGCGGGGCAGTGCGACGTTGCGCTGGTCGTCGGTGCCGAGAAGATGTACGTCCTGGATATCGGTCTGCTCGATTCCGGCAGCAACGAGCTGGACACGCAGCTCGGGATGGTCACGCCGGCCAGTTTTGCCATCCGTGCGCAACGCCACATGTACGAGTTTGGTACGACGCCGGAACAACTTGCTGCGGTCACGGTCAAGAGCCGGCGCCATGCGGCACTCAATCCGCTTGCCCAGTTCCGTACCCCGGAGACGCTTTACGATGTGCTCGCTTCACCGCCGATTGCCGATCCGCTCACGCGGTCACAGTGCTGTCCGATCGCTGACGGCTTTATAGTCAGGCTTCTATATGCACCATTTTGGTGCGGGTACCCTCTTTACACATGGTTCGGTTCCTATATGGGGAGCGCCACTAAACCTTTATAAACAATAATTTATGGCAGGATTTTCTAGAAACCCTCCTATGCACCTGCCTATATAACCGGGGTTGGCCTGCATGCAAAAAGTTGAATTAAACTCGGCCATCGTGCCGGGCTTTTTTGTGCTCGCCAGCGACGTGTCGTCGTGTGAGCTAGGGGGAGACCACCCGGTAATATCCGCAAAGAGCAAACTGCAATGTCCGTAACATCGGATACTGCTCCGGGAAAGCGTTAAAAGCCGCAGGGCCGCGTTCACGGACGAACTGGTTGATGGTGCTCATCAGCTCATCCATGCCAATTGCCTTGCCACCGAGAAAGTTACGGCGTGCAGGGGTGACAGCAGGGAAGACCGCAATCTGCTCCATAGAGTCCACCTGCTCCTGAGTCAAAAAACTCAACTGAGGAATGTCGCGAGCATGTTGTCTGCCCATGGCGAACTTCTTTGTGAAACGTTCTTCCCTTCTGGCCCAGGAAGTCGCATCAACCGAGGGCTCATAGTGGACCAGATGGATAACAATCCCCTGGACGATATTGACCATACCAACAGCATAAGCCGTGTTATGGTGAATGGTACTTTATACAACGCCAACACACTTGCCCAACAATGGCCGGAGAAAAACCCCCTACCGACACCTTGGTGGCAGAACAACTTATGAAAAAACCGCTGTTTGCTCGCAACATCACTCGCCGTGATTTCCTCAATGGTGCCTCCATCGGTATGGGAGGTATGTTGCTTGGCTTAGGTACACCGAATTCCCGCTCATCTGCATTGGCGGATGCGCCACGCCCCTCTCTCGATCCGGACTGGTATGGCTATGGCGGCGTCGGTGATTACCGTTTGTCGCACGGAAATACGCCAGAAGTTGTCGCCAATGCACACCGACTGCGAGACCGAGCATTCAGCGCGAGCTTTGATCAACTGGAATCAGTAGAAGAATACGACTACGCCATCGTCGGATGCGGAATCGCCGGGCTGTCAGCCGGGCTGGAATTCACCAAGAAACGTAAAAATGGGCAGTCATGCCTGATGCTCGATAATCACCCGATCTTTGGTGGTGAGGCCAAAGAGAACGAATTCAATGTCAATGGCACCCGCTTGATTGCCCCGCAAGGAGCGAATGGATTCTTCATTCCCGAAGCCGTGGATGATCCCGCGATGGCTGTGGGTGACCCGCGCTACTATGCGGAACTCGGGCTGCCTCGTGAATACCAGTTACGTGTCTGGCCCGGCGAACGGAAACCGCTGAAATTCTGTGCCGATAATTATGGCTACCTTGTCAAAGGCTTGCAGGAAAGGACCAGCGTTGGTCACTTTTTTAATCGTGGGCACCCTGACAACGGCACTTGGGCAATCGACATGTGGACGAAGCAGTTAAAGAATACGCCGCTGTCGCAAGCCAGACGGGAATCCCTGCTTCGTTGGTATCACACAGGCGCGACGCGAAATTACGACAGCGAAGCTGAAGCAATTGCTGATCTTGATACGATGTCGTACAAGGAGTTTCTTGAGAGGGAGCTGGGCTTCGGGCCGGAGGCAGCGACCTATAGCGATCTGTTTCTTGCTTCAGCGGGCGGTTTAGACAGTGATGCCACCTCCGCCTACGCGGCATACAAATTGCCGATGTCAGGTTTCATGGATATGCCGCCACCTGAACTCAGGCGATCATCTTTCCCGGGCGGCAACTCTGGTTTCGCGCGTCACTTTCTCAAGCGGCTGATTCCCGCAGGGATAGAAGGCAAAGATCGTTTTGAAGACATCATCACTGGCCGCATTAATTTTCAGGCGCTGAATCGTCCCGGCAACCCCTTGCGAATGCGATTAAGCTCAACCGTGCTGAGTGTTGAACATGAAGGTGCGCCGGATTCTGCCGACGGTGTCAGGCTGGTGTATAAACGTGATGGTAAGTTTCATGGTGTTCGTGCCAAGGCTGTGGTCATGGCGACGGGAAGTTGGATAAACCGTCATGTCGTCAGGGACTTGCCGGTCGACTTCGCTGATGCTTGTTCGAAGTTTCAGTATGCGCCATTCCTGGTTGCTAATGTCGCACTCAATAACTGGCGCTTCCTGTATAAGCTGGGGATCTCAGCAGCAATTTGGGACAGGGTTGACGGCGACTTTGGTTATACCTGCAATCTCCGCAATCCCATGCAGGTGGGTGACTACCAGCCCCCGCTAGATCCCGATAAGCCGACCGTCCTGTCGTTTTATACACCTTTCTATTACCCGGGGTTGGCGGTTGCGGCACAAGGTGCGAAAGGGCGGGCAGAACTGCTGTCCACGTCATACCAAGACTACGAGAGTCAAATCTATACGCAAATGATGAAACTGTTCGGATCATCAGGATTCAATCCGCAGCGCGATGTCGCTGCTGTCATTCTGAATCGCTGGGGGCATGCTTACTCGGTGCCCTACCCGGGGTTTTATGGTGGAAAGGGTGGTATTGCACCTCGTGACGTTATCCGAAAGGGATATGGCCGTGTCGCATTTGGCCACTCCGAGCTGAATGGTCTGCAGCACTATGGTCCAGCAGCAGATGAGGGCAGGCGCGCTTTTAACCAGGTAATGATCTAATTCGAATCTAACAAAGATTCATTCCAACGGGCCGGGTTATCGCCTTCACGGTAGCCTTCCACTGTTGACAAGGACAACACACGCTCCATACGTCCCCGCAATTTCTTCGCGGTTACAGTCTTGGTTTCCCACAATGGGCGAAGCACTGATTCAATATCAGTTTTGTCAATTTCGGGAACAATGCGACTCCCAATGGTGCGCCGTTGCTTCTGAAAACTCTGTTCGCTTGTCGGCCCAGAAGCCCAGCCAAGCATCTTTAAACGTCACTCGGCGAGATTGCTCTGCCTTCATTTCCAGAATGTCGTTTCGTCTGCCGTTATACACGTCAGTCGGCGTCACGTTTTCCAATGATTCGTGATACCGCTCATGGTTGTAATGTGCCACCCAGTCAGAAACGCAACAAGGCAAGCGGAAATAAAATATTAACAAGCTGGAGTTTCAAAACGAGAAGAGGGCCGGTTATACCGGCCCTCTTCCAAACAACACTATT
>CAYZLS010000093.1:0-1679 GCA_964479355.1 uncultured Wenzhouxiangellaceae bacterium
AGGAGACTGGAGTCAACAGCCGGTAGGCGCTGCGACCGCGCGGCAGCTTGGGCTGAGGCTCCCGGGCTACACCGCGATGAGCTGTAAGGCGAAGAGCAATGAGTAACGACTGAGTTCGTCCGCTCTCATACGAACGAACTCAGTCGAGCTTGTGGATCAAACGGTCTCTGCCAGCAGAGATCTTGACTATCCGTGACCCGAGAACCTCGACGACGCGCTCGAATCGGTCAACATCGGCGCTCGTTTCCCTGGCTTCCTCGCGATCAATGGGTGAGTTGGACACCGCGGCATCGCGAGCCGCGTCATCAGCAAGGTGGCGATGCACATCGAGTTCGGTACGAGCTTGACTCAACTCCGCCTCAAGTCGCTCAATCTCATCGTTGAGCCTGAAGATACGTTGTTCTCGTCGGTCCATCGAATACCGATGGTAGGTGTCGGAGCGCGTATCATTGCCGACGAGCCGGGGTGGCGGAATGGCAGACGCGACGGACTCAAAATCCGTTGGGCGCAAGCCCGTGTGGGTTCGAATCCCACTCCCGGTACCAAGATTCATACGAGTCCCATTTCGCTTCTGTGTCTATTCGACGCCGAAGCTCACTCCCGTGTCGAGTATCACGCCTCATCACCTCGCAGCTAACGCTTTGGTGCCGGAGCGGAGAAAGCAGCGTGGAATGGCGCTTGTCAGTCAGCTAAGAGCGACTAGTGAACTAATGCCTCCCTACCGGCAAGAACTACGAATACGCATTCGTCAACTTTGATTCGGCCGATTTCCAGATGTAGGCCGTCGGCGGCTATGTCATCGTTGCCTCGCTGACCACACACACGCTATGGAGATGTTGAATCGGAGAAACCTGTTTGGCCCGAAGCGGTATCGTCTCCTTCATGACTGACCTACTTGTCGCGGCTGCGGATCTCCTGGCCGAAACCATCGAACTGCGACGTTACCTTCATCGCCATCCCGAAGTCGGAAACGATGTTCCGATCACCCGCGGGATCGTTCTCGATGCGCTGGAAGGACTACCACTCGAGTTGAATCTTCACGAAACTACGAGCGGAATTGCCGCTGTGTTACGGGGCGCTCGGTCGGGCGAAACCATCCTGCTTCGTGGAGACATGGATGCACTCCCGATGCCGGAAGACACCGGTCTCGAGTTTTCTTCAGAGCATGACGGCGCCATGCACGCCTGTGGACATGACCTACACACCTCGATGCTGGTCGGCGCTGCCAAACTGCTGTCGTCGATTAAAGAAAACCTGGCAGGAAATGTCGTGTTCATGTTCCAGCCGGGAGAAGAGGGCCACGGCGGAGCAAAGTTCATGCTAGAGGAAGGGCTCCTGGAGTCATCGGGCGACCGACCGACCGGTGCATTCGCCATCCACGTCACTCCATGGTTCGCCAGTGGGACGGTCAACCACAAGCCGGGGCCGGCAATGGCCTCTGCCGACGAAGTTCGGATCACGGTGAAGGGCCGCGGCGGACACGCCTCGACTCCGTATCTATCGGTGGATCCCATCCCGATCGCCGCAGAAATCGTGTTGGCAGTCGAGACGGCGATCACTCGCCGGGTCAACGTGTTCGACCCTGGCGTCATCACGTTCGGATCAATCCAGGCAGGCACGACCAACAATGTCACTCCCGAAGAAGCGCAGCTAACCGGCACCATCAGAGCGTTCTCTGA
>CAYZLS010000093.1:1689-4947 GCA_964479355.1 uncultured Wenzhouxiangellaceae bacterium
CCCGAAACGAATTGCATACTAGTCTCGAACGGGTTGCCACACACGTAGCCGCTGCTCACGGAGCTGAGGCGGCCACCGACATCAAAACTGGCTACCCAATCTCGATCAACGATCCAGAGTTTTCTGCGTTCGTCACAGACGTCGCCGTCGAACTGATTGGCCAGGACCTCGTGATACCACTCGCGTCTCCGATCATGGGCGCCGAAGATTGGAGCTATGTAATGAACGAAATCCCGGGAACGATGACATTTCTTGGCTCATGCCTTCCCGAGTTGGTGCCGGGCAAATCACCCGGAAACCACTCGAACCGCGTCCTCTTCCACGAGGATTCCATGGCAACAGGGATAGCGCTCTACTCAGCGGTTGCCGTCAGCCACCTCAGTAGACGCTAGGGCGATGAGAAACGTCGGCCAGGAGGTAGGCCGCCTCTGGCTTGGCATTCAATCGCGGAGACTCGGTAATCGCCTGCCGGCACACGGCATCCTCCCGAACGTGCAGTACCCACCCAGACCGAAATCGGTGGTGATCCCATGGCATTGGGTGATCGTGCCGAGAAAAAGCCGAGAACATCGTCGAGAGACCCCTTCAAGTTGTAGACGTCATACGGCGGCTCATATCGCAACCGACAAACTCGGCCACATCGGCGGCGCTGAACCGACATGCACAAAAAGAATCGAATCAGCCTAAGTTGTCCCGCTCTGACCGGACAACTCGTCGTACTTGTTAGTGATTGGTAGCCGCCGGTCGCGGCCAAGGCTCTTGGTCGTGATGCGGACGCCCGGAGGTGCCTGGCGCCGTTTGTATTCATTGCGATCGACCATTTGGACTATCCGCTCCACCGTGGCCGACTCAAAGCCCTCCTTGACGATCTCTGCAATCGAGGCGTCGTCCTCAATGTATCGCTCTAGGATCGGATCGAGCACATCGTATGGGGGCAGTGAGTCGGTGTCCTGCTGATCCGGCTTCAACTCGGCGGACGGCGGCTTATCGATCGTGTTCTGTGGGATGGTCTCGCCGTTTCGATTTCGCCACCCGGCCAACTCGTAGACGAGGGTCTTCGATACGTCGCTGAGCACGGCATAGCCACCCACCATGTCGCCGTAAAGGGTGGCATATCCGACACTCATCTCCGATTTGTTACCAGTAGCCACCACTATCCCCCCGTGCTTGTTCGATAACCCCATCAGAACCGCCCCGCGAGCTCGAGCCTGCAGGTTCTGCTCCGCGACGTCGATCTCGGTCAACTCGAAAGCACTTCCCAGAGCCTCGAGGAGTCCTGTAAAAGGCGGTTCGATCGAGATCTCGTCGAACTCAATTCCTAGGTTGTCAGCAAGAACTTTCGAGTCCTCCACCGACCCCTCACTGCTGTAGCGGCTGGGCATCGTTATGCCCCGCACCGCTTCGGCCCCCAGCGCATCGACAGCGATGGCGGCAGTGAGGGCCGAGTCGATACCCCCGGACAGACCGATCACCACACCGCTGAAGCCGTTCTTGCGCACGTAATCGCCCAGGCCGAGACTCAGGGCCCGATAGATCTCCTCGAATTCCCCATAACGCTCCTCGATCGCGAGAGGCGGTTCCTGGTCGCCGTCCAGCAGATCTCCAGTTGTGACTCGCACCGCGGTCGGGACGTCACCAGCCGATTGAGGGAGGGGAACATCCACCCAGAACAGTTCCTCTTCGAACTGGGCTGCGCGGTACAGGAGTTTCCCGGAAGCGTCGAACACCATGCTCTCTCCGTCAAAGACCAACTCGTCTTGCCCTCCGACAAGGTTTAGATAGGCGAGAGGTACCCCGGCGCTACGGGCCTGTTCTGCCAGAATTTCTTGCCGCTCGTCCCCTTTTCCGCGGTGATACGGCGACCCGTTGATATTGAGCAAGATCTCGGCTCCAGCGTCGACCTGGTCGGCAGGTGGCCCGTCGGGCACCCAGATGTCCTCGCAGACCGAGACCCCTGCCGTCACCCCGTTTATCTCCCACAGAGACGCTCGGTTCTCGCCAACAGCAAAGTACCGACCTTCATCAAAGACGCCGTAGTTGGGAAGAAGGGCCTTGTGATACACACCCCTCAAGCCACCGCCTGCAACAAGAGCCGCCGCGTTGTGAACTCTTGGATGTCCAGCATCCTCGCGTTGGCCGGTTCCTCGATCGACAAATCCGACAACGGCCGCGGTTTCGCCGGTCGTCGCGGCTAGTCGGTGCACGGCAGAAATGTTGTCGCGGATGAACGTCGACTTAAGCAGGAGATCCTCGGGTGGATATCCGGTTACCGCGAGTTCCGGGAACAGAACTACGTCCGCCTGGCACTGCTCAGCCCACCGGAGAGCATCGATGATACGCTCCGTGTTGCCATCGATGTCGCCAACGACGAGATTCAATTGAGCACCTGCGACGCGAAAAAAATCCATGTACGAGAGATTAGGCCCCGCGCCGATGGGAGCAGCCTCTACTGCCTGGAACTGGGTCTGCCGGGCTGCACCGCGGAGAATCAGATGACGCAAAGCCATTGGTGTCGACTGCCAGTGTCCGCCAGGTTGTCAACGCTGCATACGCTGAGCAGTTGATCCCAATTCACGATTGCCGACTCAGCCGTGGAGGTTGTCAGTCGGACTGGGAAAGCAAGATACTGACCGAAGTGCCCCGGCCCGGAGCGCTCTCGACCGAGGTTGTGCCACCCATGGCGGCAACCAATTCTCTGACAATTGACAGGCCCAGCCCACTACCCTCGGGCCGTACCGGTCGATACCTGGCGGTGACGTACAGCCGCTCGAAAATGTGAGGAAGGTCGGCTGCTTCAATTCCGGGACCAGTGTCCGCGACCGCTACTCGAATGCCATCAGGGCTTTCCTCCAACGAAAGGGTTACCTGGCCTGCCTCCGGTGTGTAGCGAAGAGCGTTCTCGAGAAGGTTGCCCACAACCTGCGCTATCCGATCGGGATCGACGGCCACTACCCCCACCGATCGAATGTCTTCCTCGAGAACAACCCTGGCGGAATCGGCACGCTCCCTGAACCCTTCCAAGACTCCTTTGAGGTGGGCGGCAAGATCAACATCCTCGGAACGAAGACTGAACTCTCGGGCCTCGATGCGCGAGAGGAGCATCAGATCCTCTACAAGCCGTCGTAGGCGTCCCGCCTCGGTACTGAGTACGGATGCAACGCGCTCCAGATCCGAAGGATCGACTCGGCCTTCCTGCATGGCTTCGGCATACCCGCCAATCGTTGTGAGCGGTGTGCGCAAGTCGTGGCTCACGGCGAC
>CAYZLS010000093.1:4957-7163 GCA_964479355.1 uncultured Wenzhouxiangellaceae bacterium
TCTCGCTCCCTAATCCTGGACGCTTCCAATTGGCCGGCCATATCGTTGAATGCCTCGGCTACCTCGGTGATCTCGTCAGTTCCAAACACCTCTGCCCGGGCACCAAAATCTCCAGCGGCGATCTCCCGCGATGCCTCCTGGAGCGGGCTGACCCGGCGCGCCAGCCGACCAGCTAATCCGGCGGCCAGAATCGCTGCAAGGGGAATGCCGAGCGCTAGCGCCCAACCGAAACGAGAAATGACCGCTGCCCACGGGATAAGTTCGAGGTTGGTCCCTATCAGAACGACTACCGTCCCTCGCTCTAGATGGAAGGGCTGGGCGATCGCAGCTACCTGCTCACCATCCACCTCTGCGTCGAAGCTGTAGGGGTGTCTCAAATCGACCTCTTCAGGAATCAATGGGAGCAGCACTAGCTCGGCATCACCCAAACCGAGCATCCTGTCGAAGTCGTTAATGAACACAGCTTCCACATAGTCATGTCCGGCAACGGTGCTCACGACCGCCAGCACATCGGCCAGTTCCCCAAATGATCGACCTGGTCCTATTTCGACCGGACGGATACCGGCGTCGCGCTGCCCCGGCGCCTCGGTATCCGCCAGGAAGTGGGCTTCGACTATTCGGGCGGTTGCCTTTGCCTGCCTCCGGAACTCGTCTCTAATCGAATCCTCGACCGAACGATGAATGAAGATTGCAGCAGCCAACCCCCCTATGGCAAGGGTCGTCACCGATACGAGCACCATGCTCCAAAAGAAGCGGCGACCCATCAGGATCCTAGGCGGTAACCGACGCCCCAGGCGGTCTCGATCGGAAGACCTACTAGCTTCTTGCGGAGCTGCCGGACATGGACATCGACAGTGCGGGTCTCGCCGAAGTATTCATAACCCCAGACTGCCTCGAGGATCTGGCTCCGGCTGAGCACGAGCCCTGCGTTCTCGGCGAGATACCACAGGAGGTCGAATTCGCGAGCAGTGGGACGCACCGTTTCGCCGTCGCTGCTGCGTACTTCCCGACGACCGGAGTCAATCTCCCATCCTTCGATTTCAAGGACTGAAGAGGCACGGGGAGCATCTTCAGAACGGCGGAGGACGGCCCCGACTCGGGCCACCAACTCACGCGGAGAAAACGGCTTGGTCACGTAATCGTCGGCACCAATCTCGAGACCCACGACCTTATCGATCTCGGAATCCCGTGCGGTCAGCATGATGATAGGAACGTCGGAAATCGCTCTGATGCGCCGACACACCTCCACTCCGTCCATTCCTGGCAGGCCCAGATCGAGCAGGACCACTCTCGGATCCCGATCCCTTACAGCGTCAAGCCCCTGAGGCCCATTCGGGGCATGAACGAGGCGGAACCCGTCCTGCGTGAAATACATGCGAATGAGATCGGCGATCGACTCCTCATCTTCGATGAGGACGATCGTTCCGCGGCTGATCATGACGGGAGCGCTCCCTATTCGGTCCAGATCATTCTCGGTCCTGTATGTAAGAGGAGTGTGAGATACCCGAGAAATCGTCGAGTGGGAGATCGTGCACCCGGGCAGTGGTGCTGCCCGATTCCCACCGGATCGTGACCTCAGACCCGTATTCAACCCCTCGGTGGATCATTGCCAGTCCAATCGGCGCTCTCATCGCCAGAGACTGCCCCACCGTCGATACGGAACCGACAATGACACCACCTGACAGCACCTCGGAACCCGGTGGCGGAACCACGTTTGTAGCCATCGAGACACCAGCGAGACGGCGATTGACCCGGCCCCGAGAATCGATCCGGGCAACCAGTTCCTGGCCTACGTAGCATCCTTTGGTGAAGGACACCGACTCTGCGACCAAACCCGACTCCTGGGGGATAGTGGTCTCATCCACATCGACGCCCATGACCGGTTCGCATGCCTCGACTCGGACGGAATCAGCGGCGATCTTGCCGGCCGGGGTCAGTCCGAGCCTCTCCAGACCGTTGCCGTCGAAGCCTGCCAGCAGCAGGCGGCCGAGTGGTTGGCCCACGAGCAACGCTGCGGTCTCATCTTCGCCATCCACCCATCCTGATCCCAGGCTCAAACCAACCTCACCGGCGACCGCGGAGAGGTCGGAACCCCACACCTCGATCACAGGACGTTCGTCCAGCGTCAAGTCGACGTCGACCCGGAATATGAATCTGTCGAGATGTTCGATGACACCGGTGCCCCGGCCCGCACCCGCCACCAGAC